>DATHDR010000258.1:0-6723 GCA_035318965.1 Verrucomicrobiia bacterium
GCTGTAGCCGCGGACGCTTTGAAGGTCGTCGAAGTCGATCTTGCCCATGGAGTGCGCGGACGATGAGACGGTCACGACCCGGCTCGGAGCGCTCGCTTTGAGAACGGGCAGCAGCAGGTTGGTGAGGAGAAACGCGGCCAGGTGATTGGTCGCAAAAACCGCTTCGATCCCGTCTTCCGTCGCGGTCCGCCTGGCCAGCGTGATCCCGGCGTTGTTGACGAGAACGTGCAGCCGGTTCTGCTTGGCTTCGAACTCAGTCACCAGCTGACGGATCGACTGTTGGGATGAAAGGTCGGCAACCAGGAGCTCGACCTGGCGGTTCCCAGTCTTCGATTCCACCTCGGCGCGCGCGGCGTCGCCGCGCTCCCGATCCCGGCTCACCATCACCAGGCTCGCTCCCATCCCCGCCAGCGCAAGCGAGATCTCCTTGCCCATGCCGGCGTTTGCGCCGGTGACCATCACGACCTTGCCCCGCATGGCGTCCGATGAGTTGGCTCGCGTCTCCAATTCCATCTCCTTATGTCCAGCCATGCTAGGCCCAACCTCCTCGTAAGCTCCGGCGCATGCACCGGTACGAGCGGTGGCTGCCGGTGACGGGCCTGCTGACGGTCGTGTCGTTGGCTCTGACCGGGCTCATCGCGCCGCCGCCGCCGATCGCGGGAGCCCCGGCCGGCGAGATCGTGTCGTACTACGCCCACCACCACATTGGCCTCGAGGCTGAGAGTGTCGCGGACGGCCTGGGGGCGATCCTCCTGGTCTTGTTCGCGGCGAGCCTCCATGCCCGCATCAGAAGCATGCCTTCTTTGGTCGCATTCGTCGGGGCGGCTATCTTCGCCGCCTGCACCCTGCTCCAGGTGGCGGCCTTCCAGGCACTCGCCTATCGCCAGAACCCCGATCCCGCCCGGGCTAAGCTCCTGAACGATCTGCAGAGCTTTTCCTTCCAGGTGACCACGTTTCCGACGCTGCTGTTTCTCGCGGCGGCCTCGGTGGCGATCCTGGGCTCGGGAAGCCTGCCCCGCTGGCTTGGGCTGGCCGGTGCGGCGGCTGCAAGTTTGCAGGCTGTCAGCTGGGTTTCTTTCTTCGCGCCGCGGGGCGTGCTGGCAGCGGGCGCGTATCCCGACATCGTGGCCTTCGCCGCCCTACTGGGATGGCTCGTGGTCGCTTCGGTGCTGATGCTTCGGCGCCCGAGTTTGGGGGCCGGCTCATCGGGTACGTATATTCGAGAAAGATGAGCGATCCCAAAGTCGTGACGTGTCCCAACTGCGGGCAGAAGACCCGCGTTAGGGCTGCCGCCGAAGGGGTGCCCCACTGCCCGAAATGCGGCAAGCCGCTGCCGTGGCTCACCGACAGCGGGATATCGGATTTCAACGCGGTGGCGGAGAAGAGCCCGATACCTGTGCTGATCGATTTCTGGGCGCCGTGGTGCGGGCCGTGCAAGATCGTGGCGCCGGCTGTCGAAAAGGTGTCCCAGGAGCTGGCCGGCCAGCTGAAGGCCGTGAAGGTGAATACCGACCTGGCGCCTGAGCTCCAAGAGAGGTTCGGAGTCCGCGGCATCCCGACCCTTGTCCTGATGGACGGAGGTAAGGAGCGCGACCGCGTGGTTGGGGCGATGGGCGTCGACGCGCTGCGTCAGTGGGTCGGGCAGCGCCTGCCGGCCCGCTCGAAATAGCGCGGCCTAGCCGGTGTTCTGAAGCCCGGCCGCAACTCCATTCACGGTGACCAGCAAGACCTGTTCAAGCCGCTCTCGCCCGCCTTCGTCAATACCGTCGCCACGCAGAGCCTCGAGGGCGTGGAGCTGGATGTGCGACAGGGCGTCCACGTACGGGTTGCGCAGCTCGACGGCCCACGAGAGAACGCGGTGGTTCTCGAGCAGCCTCCGATGGCCGGTCACCGCGAGCACCCTGTCGATGGTGAGGTCGTACTCCGTGAGGACTTGCTCGCTCAAGTCGGGCCTGGCGCCGAGGGCGAGGTACCGTTCGGCGATCCGGCGATCGGTCTTGGCCAGGCTCATCTCAGCGTTGTCGATGAGGACGTTGAAGAGCGGCCACTCCGCGTAGGCGTCGCGCAGGTCGTCCGGATCGGCTGCAGCCATCCCGCTTCCCAGCCCGTACCAGCCAGGGATGTTGAGCCGCATCTGTGACCAGGCGAACACCCAGGGGATAGCCCGCAGCTCTTCGAGCCTGTCCGATTGGCTGCGCCGCGCGGGTCGCGAGCCGAGTCTGAGGCGGCCGAGCTCGTCAACCGGGCTGACTCGTGCGAACCACTCTTCAAACCCAGGGTTCTCGACCAGGCCGCGGTAAGCCGCGCGAGCGGGAGCTTCGATCCGGCCGCCCAGGTCCAGGAAGCGCCGATGAGCTTGTTGCGCCACCTCACCAACATCAAGCGAGCTCATCAGAACCGCGGAGGCGACCTGCTCAAGGTGGCGGCGGGCGATGGCGGGATTCGAATAGCGCGCAAAGACCACCTCGCCCTGCTCTGTGACCTTGAAATGACCAGCGATCGAACCTGGCGGCTGCGCGCGAATGGCCCGGTTCGCCGGCCCGCCGCCGCGGCCGAGGGCGCCGCCGCGACCATGGAACAGGGTCAATCCCACGCCTCGGTCCGCGGCCCAGCGGACCAGGTCGACCTGGGCCTCGTAGAGGGCGAGGCTGGCGGAAACCGGCCCGACCTCCTTTGTCGAGTCGGAGTAACCGAGCATGACCTCCAACCGCCCCGTCCGCTTTAGCTGCCGGCGCACCGGCTCGAGCTCGACCATGCCGTCGAGCACCTCGATCGCCGCCCGGAGGTCCTCGACTGTCTCAAAAAGCGGCACCACCTCGAGGTCGGGACCGGCCGCCTCGGCGAGGGTGAAGACGGCTGCAATGTCGCCGGCGCTCTGGGTGAAGCTGACGATGTAACGCCGGCAGGCGTCAGCTCCAAAGCGATCCTGAATCTTCTTGATGGCTTGAAAGGTGGCCATCACCTCTTCGGTCTGCGCGGATTGCCGGCCGCCCGACTTCAACTCGGCCAGGGCCAGCGCATGTACCCGGCTATGCTGGCGGACCTCGAGCTCTGCAAGGTGAAAGCCGAAGGTCTCGATCTGCCACACGATGTTCTGGAGCTCGCCATAGGCAAGACGTGTCGCGCCGGCTGCGGCCAGGGATCTCTGCACCGCGCGCAGGTCCTCGAGGAGATCGGCCGGCGACGCGTAAGCCGCCGGACGGGCCAGTCGGGTCGCCCTCACCCGCTCCGCTACATATAAAAGGTATTGGCGGTGCTGCTCGGACTGTGACCGGGCCTCGATCTCGGCGAACCTCGTCGGTTCGGCCAGCCTGGCCGCCGCCAACCGGGCCCCCAGCTCCTTGTTGGGCGCGGTGGTCACCGAGTCGGCTGTCAGCGCGCGGCCGATCCGGGTTACAGCGGCCTCGAGCCCCCGGAGCACGTGGTCCGCGTGAATCTCCATCGCCTCGACCGTCACGTCGGCCGTGACCGTCGGGTTGCCGTCGCGATCGCCGCCCACCCAGCTCCCCAGCCGGATGAAGGCAGGAGCAAGTGGAGGGCGCGAGCCGGCGTCTGCAGGAGCCAGCGCGGAGTCGAGATCGCGATAGATCTCGGGCACGGCACGAAACAACGTGTCGTCGAAGATCGCCATCACCGAGCGCACCTCGTCCAGCGGATGCATCGCGGTGCTGCGGAGCTGAGCCGTGCGCCATAAAGTGTCGATCTCTTCGAGCAGGCGCCGCGTTGCCTCTCGCTCTTCGCGGCCAGACGCGCGTGGGTCGTCGAGTACCTCCAGCTGCGCGCCCACGCGCATGATCGCGGCGACAACGGCGCGCCGCCGCGACTCCGTTGGATGCGCGGTCAGCACGGGCTGGATCAACAGGTCGGCAAGGAGCTCGCTGAGCCTGGCGTCACTGTGACGCGATCGAATTTCGGCCACCGCCTCCGCGAGCGATTCCGAGAGAAGTTCGGTGCCGCGGTCACGCTCGCGCAAGGCGCGCGCACGATGGCGCTCCTCGGCCAGGTTGATCAGCTGGAAGTAGCACGTGAACGCCCGAGCCACCTGCTCCGCCCTGTCGAGTGGCCATGACGCCACCAGCCGAGCGGCTTCACGCTCATCCTCGTCGCTGTCGCGCGCTGCGATCACCGTGCGGCGCAGGAGCTCGACGTCGTCGAGCAGCTCTGGGCCGCCGTACTCGGCCAGCACCTGCCCGAGCAGCTCACCAAGCAGGCGGACCTCCCGGCGCAGTGCCTGCGGCATCTCGATCCGAGCGACGTCGCGTGATTTCATCAGGCGGGACGCGGGGAACGCCGCGACGTGATGAGCGCCGCGGCGGTCCAGAGGATCCAGATCGCCTCGAGAATCACGCGGATCCATACAGGACCGATGGGCGACGGCAGCAGGAAAATTCCGCTGTCGACAGCCTCGAGCAGTGCGACAATGCCCAGCACCAACGTCAGCACGGCAAGGCGCTCGGTCGGGACGAGCCGGACCGCTGCGAGCAATCCAATGCCGAGCACCGCTACTCCAGGGGCGGCGAGGTAGTAAAGCTGGGGCAGCGACGCTACGAGCAGAATTGCCGAACCCAGCCCGACCCCGACTACAGAGGCAACAGCGAGCGGGCCCGCGCGGCCGGCTCTCCGCACGAGCAGCAGACACAGAGCCAGCAGGGCGACAAGCTGGACCGCGGGGGCAATACTTTCGATGTTCGCCGAGACCCAGAATGAGCCCGGGCGCTGGGGAGTGTCGAACCAATCGCACCCTGCCGGAAACGCTTGCTTCGCGAGGTCGTAGCCGGAGCAATCCGCAAACAGGACGACGGTGTTTGGATCCGAGATGAATCGGTGCTGGCCGCCGGCCGGGCAGGCCGGGATGGCAAGGGGTTGGACCACATCGGTTCCAGCGGTCTGCCAGCAGTTGCCCGCGCCTTCGCCGTCCCAGAAAAAGTCGAGCCCGTTGGGCAATCGATCGCCGCCGGCGCTGGTGCCCATGTGATTGTCCAGGTAGCGGTTGTAGTGGGAGGTCTCTCCCTGTGAGGACAATCGGTTGTCGTCGCGCAGAATCCCGGGGACCCAGGTCTGTACGAAACCTATCTTCCAGTTGTCGTAGACCCAGTTGTCGCGGAAGACGTTGTAGTTGCCCCCGATAACCAGGACGCCGGTGCCCACCGGTACGAAGGTCGCCGGACACACCACACCCTTCTCGATGCCGCGCTGCAGGAACGGCCGCGCGCAGGTCCCGTCGCGCACGTACGGGTAGTAGTTGGAGTTGTTGCTGTGGATGAGGTTGCGCTCGAAGAGCGCATGGTTCTGCGGCAGGCCGGGATGGTTGGGAAAGAGGCTGTCCATCGAGGCGCCGCCCGTGTTGTGGTCGAACTCGTTGTCGTGGACCCAGTTCGAGTCGCCGCCCGTCCCCGAGTAGCCCAGCGTGTTGTCGTGGCTGTGACAGCCGGTGACCTCGATCGCATAGCGGGGCACGTCCGCGCCGCGTGAACGGTTGATGTCCGAGGTGCCGCCGGGGTAGACGCCTGCATCCCCGTTGCCATAGGCCTCGCACCTGGCGAACAGTCCGTGGTCAGCGGCAAATGAGAGGAACCCGTATTCGATGTTCCACCGTCCCACGACCTTGTCGACGGCGAACCCATCCGCCTCGAGCACGTAGACGGCGTTGAACGTCGACCTCTGGGCGGTGAAATTGCGCAGGTAGAGTCCGTTGGTTCGATCGCCTCGAATCACGTTGAGCTTCTGGAACTGCGCATCGAAGATGACATCCGACGGCGAAGCGCCCGTGCCCTCGATCTGAAGATCCTTGATTCCGAAGATGCCGACCAGGTTCTGCTGATGCGGGCACGTTTTCTGCTGCTCGTAGCTCAGAATCTGGTACCTGAGCTTGACGGGCGCATCCATGTGCTGGCACGAGTCCGCCTCGGGCGCAAGGCTGGGCTCTTCCAGGTACACGCCAGGCAGCACGAAAATCGTCGTGCCGGGGGCGTTCACGTGGTCCACCGCAGCTTGCAGGTGCCGGAACCCGCTGTCGATGCACTCCGAATACAGCCGGAAGTTGAGGTCTTTGAGCTCGGCCGGAAAGGCCGCGATCCGGTTTGAAAAGTCGGCCGGGTCGTCTTTGCACACGACCAGGTGCGGCCCGCTCGAACGGTAGACGGGGACGCTGCCTGTGCCGTCGGGGGCGTGCGTTGGACGTTCGTAGTGGGCGCCGGCGGCCGCCGGCCAGAGCGCGACGATCGCGGCCATAACGGCGACGAAGATGAGTCGGGAGCCGTGCCGTCGCAGCACGGGTGCAACTATCGCATGGAGCTCGACGCCGTAAAGCGGGTTGCTATTCCCTTCAGCGACCGGGTGCGACGACGGAGCCGAAAGCCGCGAGCACCAGGACCAGCGTGATGCCCATGAGTACGGGGCCGACCACCCCCATAAGCTGCTTGAGCATGCTCACGCGACGGCGACGGCGCACAAGGCCGAGCCTCACTTCAAGGCTCAATGACGGAAGGTGTAAGGAGGGATCGTAGATAAGCCGACTCTCGCCTGCCAGCCATAACATTGTCAGCAACACCTTCGGGAGCCCATTACCAGTCGGCTTCGCGGCGCATCTTCGGCGTCCTGGCGTCGGGGTCGTAGATCGTGCGATAGTTTCACCCGTGCTGCGACGGCACGACTCCCCACTCATCCTCGCCTTCCTCACGGCCGCCATCGTTGCGCTCTGGCCTGCGGCGGCCGGCGCCCACT
>DATHDR010000259.1:0-6204 GCA_035318965.1 Verrucomicrobiia bacterium
TCGCAGAGGCCCACGCCGCCCGCGTGCGGGCAGACCGGCACCCCAAACTTCGCCGCCAAAAGGAGGACTGAGAGCACCTCGTTGATACCACCCAGGCGGCAGGCATCGAGCTGGCAGAAGCCGATGGCTTCCGACTGGAACAGCTGCTTGAACATGACCCGGTTCTGGCAGTGCTCGCCGGTGGCGACCTTGATCGGCGCGATCGCGCGCGCGATCGTGGCGTGCCCGAGCACGTCATCCGGGCTGGTCGGCTCCTCGATCCAGTACGGCTCGAACTCGGCGAGCAGCTTCATGTTGGCAATGGCGTCGCCGACCTCCCAGACCTGGTTGGCGTCCATCATCAGGCGACGCTCCGGTCCAATTTCCTCGCGCACGATGCGCGCCCGGCGGACGTCGTCCTCGATCCTCTGCCCCACCTTCATCTTTACGTGAGTCCAGCCCGCGGCGACCGCCTCACGACACAGCGTCCGGAGCTTCTCGTCTGAGTAGCCGAGCCACCCCGCCGACGTCGTGTAGGCGGGGAACCCGACGCGAAGCATCTCCGCCTCACGCTTCGCGCGCGTCGGGTTCATGCGCTCGAGGAGGCCCAGCGCCTCTTTGGGGGTCAGCGCGTCGCTGATATAGCGGAAGTCGATGCAGGCGACCAGCTGCTCGGGGCTCATGTCGACGAGTAGCTTCCACAACGGCTTGCCTTCCACCTTCGCGTACAGGTCCCAAACAGCGTTGATAAGCGCAGCCGAGGCGAGATGGATCGCACCCTTCTCGGGACCGAGCCACCTCAGCTGCTGCTCGCCGGTGACCGCGTGGTAGAAGCCCCGCATATCGGACGTGATGGATTCGAGCGTCTTACCGACGACGATCGGCGCCAGCGCGTTGATCGCGGCCACGCACACCTCGGTGCCGCGGCCGATTGTGAAAGCGAGGCCATGGCCCTCGAGCCGGTCACCCGCGTCCGTCCTCAGCACGACGTATGCGGCTGAATAGTCGGGAGTCGAGTGCATCGCGTCGGAGCCGGCGAGAGTTCGGGAGGTGGGAAAGCGGACGTCGTGAGCGGTGGCGCTGACGATGCGGCGCATGCCTATCCCTTCACCGCGCCGACCAGCAGGCCGCGGGCGATGTAGCGCTCGAGCACGATCGCCATCGCGATCACGGGCCCGATCATGATCAGGATGAGCACGGACATGTACCACCACTGCGGTCCGCGAGTCGCGTTCTGCGCGGCCACAGTCATAGGCAAGGTCTGCGCGTTGGCGCTCGTGAGGAACAGCGCGATCAGGTACTCGTTCCAGGCAAAGACGAGGACAAAGAGGAACGTGGCGACAAGGCCTGGCACCGCCAGCGGCAGCACGATCGACCGGAAGATCCGGTACGGCGAGGCGCCGTCGATCGCCGCGCTCTCCTCGAGCTCGACCGGCACGCTCTGGAAGTAATCGCGCATCAGCCAGACGACGATCGGAAGGTGCGAGGCGACGTAGGTGATGATCAGCGCGGCCCACGTGTCGAGCAGCTGGAGCTGCTGAAAGAAGATGTAGATCGGGATCACAACCGCAACCGGTGGCAGCATGCGTTGGGAGATCATCCAGAAGGCGATGTCGTCATTTCCGACTGCTCGTCTCGAGCGCTTGGCGACAGTCTGGAGAAGCAGCACGAAGACTGCGAGCCCGGCCGCCGCGGCGACCGGCCAGGGTCCGTGGAAGATGAGGACGACGACCGCGAGCGCCACCCCGACGGCAAACGATGCGATCGCGCCGAGACTGACCCGGTAGCGCATGCGCACCAGGCCGTAGGCGGCCATCGACCCCAGGAGCACTGTGATCGCTGTGCTGGTGAGCCCGACAACCACTGTGTTGAGGTAAGGCCGGAATGTGTCCTCGCCCAGGTCGACAAAGATGTAGTGCCAGGAATCGAGCACAGGCTTGAAGTCTCGAAACGGGATGTAGAACGGCCCGCTGTTGACGTCGAGCGGCGTCTTGAACGCCGTGATCGCGAGCCAGTAGAGCGGAAAGAGGACCACGAATGTCCAGGCAAAGAGCAGCAGATACGAGAGCGTCATCGACGGCAAGGACACCGTGTTGATCGAGACCGATTGGCGGCGCCTCCCAACCATCGCCATGACGGCTAGGCCGCCGCCGTCACACGACGGCGGAAGAGATTGACGTAGGACACGCCAACGAACGTCACGACGATGAGCAACATGTAGGCCACGGCGGCGGAGCCCCCGATGTCGAGCGCCCGCCAGATGGTGTATGCGTGCAGCGTGAGCGACTCGGTGGCGGTTCCCGGCCCACCGTTGGTGAGCACGTTGGGCAGGTCGACGATCTTGAAGCCCTCGATGATGCGAATGAGGACGACTGTCGCCGTTGCCGGCAGGATCTGCGGGAACGTGATCCTCCAGAAGACCTGCCAGCGGTTGGCGCCATCGACGACCGCTGCTTCGACCAGCTCGTGCGGCAGGGTCTCGATCGCAGCCAGCAGGATGATGAAGATGAAGGGCGTCCACTGCCAGACGTCACCGATCATCACGGCCAGGCGTGCTCCCCACGGGTTGGTGACCCAGGAGACGTCGGTCAATCCGAAATGTGCCCACAGCGGATAAAGCGGCCCCTTGCTCGTATCCGTGAGCATCCGGAACAGGTACGCGACACCGACCGGCGTGATCATCATCGGCAGCAGGAAGACGACGCGGAAAAAGCGCCGGCCGGGAAGTTGCTGGACGACCAGCAAGGCCAGGCCGAGGCCGATCAGGTACTGGACGGAGACATCGACGCCAACGTAGACGAGCGTCACGACGAGGGTCCCCGGCCGGCCGCTGCTGAGAATCGTGCTGACGATGAGCCACAGGCCCGCGCCGGCGATGATCGCAGTGATTCCGCGCCCGACGAGCCCGCCTAGAGTGCGGCCGGGATCGCGTGCGTAGCGGAACAGCAAGAAAGCCATCAGGCCGTAGCCGGCGACCAGCACGGCTCCGCCGAGAAGCGAGACCGGCGCGATCACGCCGAGGAAGTGCGTCCGATCGATGCCGAACAGGAGCTTCGCGTAGTTGTTGAGGCCGACGAATTTCAGCTCCACGCCGCCCTGCGAGAAGCTGAGTCGCGACAACGACACATAAAGCGACGCCAGCAACGGGAAGATCGAAAACCCGAGGATGACGAGCACGGCCGGCAGGATGAACACGGCCCCGGCATTGCGATCGAGCCTGCGGCTGATCGCGCTCCAGCGCGCAGCGGCCACACCCGATGCGCGCGGGGACGCGAGGCTGCTCATGGTGTCGGCATCCTTTTCATTGCTTCCTGGCACTGAATGGAATGGAGAGGGGCGGCGAGGCACGTGCCTCGCCGCCCTCTGTCGCTACTTCGTGATGCTCAGGCTAGCTTTGTAGGCGTCCAGTTGCGACTGGCGACCGACCTCGTCGGTCTTCGAGTTCCATTGGTTAGTGATCTGCGTCATGCACTGATTGACGTTGATTTCACCGGCCAGGAACTGTGCGAGCGCGGTGTCGAGCGCAGTCTGCTGGTAGAAAGACGTCTGGGGGATGCGCAGGTCGAGCACCATGTTCGGGCTCTGCAGGCTTGCCTGGATGGCGCCCAGGTAGTCCGTCGCCGCTGCCGCGCTCATGCCGGCCTTGATCCACGCGTCCTGCTTGCTGAAGTGCGAGGTGCGGTACGGGTTGAAGCCCGTCTTGCCGATCGTAACGTCCTCGCTGGACTGGGCCGGCTGCGACATATATGAAAGGAACGCAAACGCCGCGTCCTTGGTCTTGGCCGGAGCCGCCTTGTTGATCGCGCCCGACCAGCCGCCGAAAGCGGCGAAAGGCGCGTGGTTCACGCCATTGACGGCGTACGGGCAGAGCGTCGTGTTGCAAGTGACCAGCTGGTTGGTGGCGCGGTCGAGGACCTGCTTCGAGCCCGGCAGGATGATGGTGCCGACCTTGTCGGCGACCTTCGACTGCGTCGTGTCGATCGCGAGCGTGCCGATGTCGCCCCAGTCAAGGGAAAGGGCGCACCTGCCTGTGACGAACAGGCCGCGGGAGTCGCCGACGTCATTGTTCAGCTGGTCTGGAGGACCGATCTTGGAAAGCTGCTTGTAGACATCCAGCGCCGCAGCCGCCGCCGTGTTGTTCGTCAGCGGCTGCATGTTGTCGGTGTTGAAAAACGCGCCCTGCTTTGTCCCTTGGCTCTGGAGGTAAGCCGAAGCGATCGAAATCCAGGCCCAGTACGACTGCGCGCTGCGCTTCATCGCCAGGCAGGATCCGTAGTCGGCCTTGCCGTCCCCGTTCAGGTCCTTGCCCTGGTACTGCTTGGCGATGTTGATGTAGTCCTGCCATGTCTCCGGCGGCTTCACCCCGTCCTTGTCCAGGATGTCTTTGCGGTAATAGACCATCTGGAAGTCGCCATCGAGGGGGATGGTGTAGACCTTGCCCTTGAACGTGGCGCTGAAGTCGCGAAAGAACGGGGCGATGTCGTTCCACTGCAGCGCGGAGTCTTTCTGTACACGATCGGTCAGGTCCTCGAGGTAACCGGAAGGTACGTAGTCGCCCATCCACTGTGGGTCGAAGACCGTCGCGTCATAGGAGTTGGTCTTGGTCGCGAAGTCGGTGAGGAGCTTCTGGTAGAGGTCGGAGAACGGGACGGTGATGATCTGCACCTTGGCGCCCGTGGCCTTCTCGAAGTCAGGCGCGCGCCGCTGCAGCGGCTCCGCGATCTGAGGTCCGGTGAACGTGACGACCCGAATCGTCGTACCGCTGAACTGTTGGTTCGAGGACGTGTTCGACCCGCTGCTGCAGGCAGCGATCACGCCCACGCCCACCATCAGGACCAGGGCTCTCGCCAGGAGTCGGCTCATCTGCTTCATTTCCCCTCTAATTCGACCAGGCCGATGGATCAGCCGGGCGACCGAATCCGCTGAATATGGGATGTTTAGCCGGTCAAAGCCGGTTTGTCAAGCCCCAATACGGTCGTTTGGCTCGAAGTCATCCGATGTCTCGCTCATATCGGGCGTCCAGCCGGAAGCGCTCGAGAAGGCGGTGGAACAGGGCCACGATGAGCGCCAGTGGTGCCAGCGACACGATCAGCGCCGCCGCCGCCGTCGGCCAGTCGAGCTCGCGCTCGAACGTGAAAAAGTCGCTCATCGCGACGGGCACTGTTTTGACCTCGCCGGAGGTAAGCACGAGTGGGACGAGCAGCATGTTCCAGTCGATCACGAACAGCACGATGGCCGTCGCGGCAACGCTCGGGGCGACGAGTGGAAAGACCACCAGGCCGAGGACTCGAAAAAGCCCCGCACCGTCGAGCACGGCAGCCTCCTCCCACTCGGGTGACAGCTGTGCAAGCGCGCCCTGCAGGACAAACACCGCCAGGGGCGCAGTCACAGCCGCTTCCGCCAGCACCACGCCGGCGAAGGTGTCCACCAGGTGGACGCGGCGCATGACGTCGCTGAGCGGGATGACATAGGCCATTACGGGGAGGCTTGCGAGGACGAGGAATCCTTGCGTCAGCATCCGTCTGGAGCTGAAGTACGAGCGCGCAAGACCGTACGCGCTCAGGAAAGAAACGCCCACCGCCAGAGCAGCAGCGCACGCGGCAGTGGCGGTGCTCGTCGCCAGCTCCTGCCAGAACGTCGGCTCGGCGACACCGATCTCAGAGAAATGCTGGAGCGTGAGCGGCCCCGTCCATGACGGCGGCCGCGTGCTGTTGTCCGGCAGCAGGCCAAAAGCCGCGAGGGCCGTCCAGGCCAGCGGCAGCAGAAAGGCGGCAAGCGCCAGGGGCAGCAGGATGATCCGGGTCATGTCGCAGGGCGCTCCCGGGCGAGACGTAGATAGATCGCACCCACAGCGATCACGCCGGCTGCGACCAGCCATCCGGATGCGGCGCCAACGGGCCAGTCGTTCGTCTGAAATGCACGGCCATAGCTGTACAGGGCCGGTGTAAGTGTTGCCGTACCGGGTCCGCCTCCGGTCAGGATGAGAATGGTGTCGAACGCGCCGAACGAGAGGCCGACGAGGAGCATCGCAACCGTGAGTAGAAGGGTGCGTAGCTCCGGGATCGCGACATGCCGGATCTGCTGGATCCACGAAGCTCCCGCCAGCGTGGCCTCCTCCCATTGCTCGTTCGGGATCGACACCAACCCCGGCAGGAGGAGGAACGTGACGAACGGAGCCACGCGCCAGATCTCGACGGCGATGGCTGTGGGCAAAGCCAGACGCAG
>DATHDR010000260.1:0-5174 GCA_035318965.1 Verrucomicrobiia bacterium
ACGCCGGCATCGCCGCTGAAGGACGGCTCTGTGACGTGGCCGCCGGGCATGTCGCGAAAGCCATCCTCGAGACCGTCGAGGCATACGGCACCGACCTCATCGTGATGGGCTCGCGTGGACTGTCTGACATTCAGGCGTTGATGCTCGGCAGCGCCTCGCACAAGATCATGGAGAAAGCGGGAGTGCCGGTGCTGGTCGTATGGTCGCCGCCACACGAGGCGGCGCTCGCCACGAACGGTGCCGGGACCACGTTCAAAGCCTAGGAAGTCTTGACCCGAGAGGCGGAACTGCTGGAGTGGCTTCCAGACGGCCTGCTGGTTGTGGACGAGGCGGGAAGCATCGTCTACGCGAACCGGCAGGCCGAGCGCTTGACCGGATACCGGCGCTCCGAATTGTTGGGCATGCGGATCGAGCTGCTGCTGCCGGTCAGGCTGCGGACGACGCACCGCGAGCACCGGCGTGACTACAACTCCCATCCGAGACGAAGGCCGATGGGAACTGCGGATCACGAATTCCTCTTGAGGCGAAAGGACGGCACCCAGCTCGCCGCCGGCATCGCCCTCGGTCGACCATCGTCTGGGAACAACGCCAGGCCCGCCGAGACGCCAATTTGGACCGGCTTGCCATCGAACGCGTAGGTTCGAGTTACTGAGCGCAGCAGGGACCGAACTCTCCGGATCGTAGCTTCCGGCCCGGCCATGCTGGGCAAGATCCAGGCGAATTTGGAATCTCTCCGGCCCCTTTCTTTTGTAAGGGGTTAGCCCAGACGGAAACGCCGGCCACTAATCTCCGCCGGATAGATCGCGATCCAGCGCTCGCGGGACCCTGGTGCGAGCGGGAACACAGGACGCTCGCGCAGCGCAGCCGAAAACGGGTCGATCCCGCTCGACACCTCTTCGGCAATACCTTTCAGCACGACGCTCCAGCCCACCCGAGTCTGCGGGTCCCAACCGTCGACTTCGAAGGCGACGCGGGTGTTGAGAGCTCTCAGCATGATCGTGTCTGGAGCCGTGCGAAACACCACAACTGAGCCGTCGGCGGCGTAGTTGATCGGGAGGATCTCGGGCTGACCGCCAATCGAAAATGCAATCCGGCCCAGGTCTCTAGACGCGAGTAGCTCGCGGCATTGGCTCTCCGACAGCACCTCGAGAGACTTGTTTGACCGGTCCAGCTCTGCAGTCATGGTTTGACCTCCTTGGGTATGGATTGAGGTTGCTGCTTGGCCGTTCGATTGCTTACCGCCAAAAGACCCCTTCGGGGCGGGACCCCGGACCTATTCCTCCTGTGCCGCATGGCAGGCGTCACCGATCGCGTTGACCTGTTGACTAGTGATCAAGAGCCGTCCCCAAAGCTCAACAAGAACCTCGCAAGAGGCCAAATTCAGGAGGAAACGACATGAACAGTGCAATTCGGTGGCGAATCATTTCCCTTCAGGCGATGCTGGTGGTCATTCTCGCGTCGGCGTCGGGCTTCCTGTTCTACGAGGGCAACTTCGTGACAGGGATGGTCCACGACGAGCTGGTGGCCCAGCAGATCTTCTTCCCGGGTACCGACACGATCAAGGCCGGCGGCGCCCTTGACCCGGCGAAGTTCTCGGCTGAGATCCGAAACTACGCCGGTCAGCAGGTCGACAACGGCGACAAGGCCAGGGTTTACGCGAACGACTTCATCGGTGTTCACGTCCAGGGCATTGCGGGCGGTAAGACCTACTCTCAGGTCAGCGCTGCAGGGAGCGCGCTGAACGCTCAGATCGCCTTGACCCCGAAGACCGACCCCAACTACGCGACGCTGCAGGCACAGGCGGCGACCCTAGCCGCACAGAAGACGAGCCTGTTCCAGGGTGAGATGCTGCGCGGCACGCTTCTCAACTCGTGGGGCTGGTGGATGGTCGGCAACTACACCGTCTACGCAGCGATTGGTCTCATGATCGCAGCCATTGGTGTTCTCGGAGCCGTTGCCTTCGAGCTCCTCGTGGCCGTGCGCAAGCCCGAGTCATTCAAAGTCAAAGTTGGGCAGAAAGTCCTTGCCTAACAGCGCTTAGGACGGCAATCTCCGGCGGGCTCGGCCCGCCGGAGCTCTTTTTGTCAACGGGTTAGTCGATAGGAGACACTGACGCACGTGGCGCTTTCCCGGCCGGCCGACAGTCAGGCAAGCCCAGGACGTCAGCGGATCCGCAACCCTTACAGCAGGCTCCCCAACTGGCTCTATCCGGCCTTCGTGGCCGTTGCGCTCAGCCTGTTCGGCGTCTTTGCCGTGTGGGTCGTTTTCTTTCAGAACGAGGGCTACTACGCTCCCTACCTCAGCCCTTTCTACTCACCTCTCATCAAGGTTGGGCCAATCCCTCCGGGGGTCTGGGTGGCCTGGGCGCCGCTGGTTTTTCGCCTCACCTGCTACTACTACCGCAAGGCTTACTTCCGCAGCTTTTTCTGGCATCCGCGCTCGTGCGCAGTGCCCGAGCGACCCGGACGGCGGTACCGCGGCGAAACCGTGTTCCCCTGGGTGTTCAACAACTTCCACCGTTTCGCCTTCTATGCCACGGTGGTCCAAGTCGCCTTCCTGTGGTTCGACGCGATCATCGCGTTTGACTTCGGAGGTCGGTTCGGCGTGGGCCTGGGCAGCGTGCTGATGCTCGTGAACGTCCTCTTGCTGTCGGGCTACACATTTGGATGCCACGCCTTCCGGCACCTCGCCGGAGGAGAGCTCGACTGCTTCTCATGCTCGCTGGCCGCTCGCGCACGCCACCAGCTGTGGAGGGGCGTGTCCGTTCTCAACGTGAAGCACGACCGCTGGGCATGGGCCAGCCTGCTGTCGGTGGCCGGAACCGACATCTACATCCGTCTCTTGCTGGGCGGTTTTCTGAGCGATCCGCGGTTGGTCCTGTGAACGCGCCTTCTTACGAGACCGTCGAGACCGACGTGCTGGTCCTCGGGGCCGGCGGCGCAGGCCTGCGCGGTGCAATCGCCGCAGCGGAGGCCGGAGCTCGCGTGGTCATCGTTTGCAAGTCACTCCTTGGCAAGGCTCACACGGTGATGGCGGAGGGCGGCGTCGCGGCAGCCATGCACAACGTGGCGTACCAGGATTCGTGGGAGGTCCACTTCGCCGACACCATGAAGGGCGGCAAGCTGATCAACGACTGGCGCATGGCCGAGATTCATGCGAAGGAATCGCCAGACCGCGTGCTGGAGCTCGAGCGCTGGGGCGCCGTTTTCGACCGCACCTGGCAGGGACGAATCCACCAGCGGCCGTTTGGAGCCCACACCTACCCGCGGCTCGCGCACGTCGGCGACCGTACCGGCCTGGAGCTCATCCGCACGCTACAGGATCGCGCTGTCCATACGAAAGGCGTGGACGTGCACATGGAAGTCACCGTGTTCAAGCTGCTGAAGACCGATGGCCGCCTTTCCGGCGCTCTCGCCTATCGCCGTGCCGACGGATCGCTTGTCCTCTACAGGTGCGGGGCGCTGGTCCTCGCCTCAGGCGGCGCGGGCAAGATGTACCGCGTCACCTCCAACTCGTGGGAGAGCACCGGCGATGGAACCGCACTTGCTTACGACGCCGGCGCACAGCTGCGCGACATGGAGATGGTCCAGTTCCATCCAACGGGTATGGTCTGGCCTGCCGGCGTGCGCGGCATCCTGGTCACAGAAGGCGTCCGCGGCGAAGGTGGCGTGCTGCGCAACAAGGATGGCGAGCGGTTCATGGAGCGATATGACCGCGAACGCATGGAGCTCTCATCGCGCGACGTGGTCGCACGCGCGATCAACTCGGAGGTCCTTGGCGGCCGCGGGACGCCCCACGACGGCGCGTACCTCGACATTACGCATCGCAAGCCCGACTTCATCAAGACCAAGCTGCCATCGATGTACGAGCAGTTCCTGAAGCTGGCCAATGTCGACATCACCAAGCAGCCGATGGAGGTTGCCCCGACCATCCATTACGCGATGGGCGGCGTGCGCGTCGAGGCGGAGACCGGCGCCAGCACCGTCCCAGGGCTGTACGCGGCGGGCGAGGTCGCCTCCGGGCTGCACGGCGCGAACCGCCTGGGCGGCAACTCGCTCAGCGACCTGCTGGTCTTCGGCAAGCGCGCCGGCGAGGCGGCTGCCCTCGCCGCGAAAGGCAGGATGAAGGTGACGGAGGCCAAGATCGAGCAGGGGGTGATCGATGCAGCGATCGGTGATCTGGTGGCGCCCCTGAACCGGCCTGGCGGCGAGAACCCGTACGCGCTCGAGGCCGAGATCCAGGACGTGATGTCGGCTCACGCCCCGATCGTGCGCGACGGTGCTGGCCTCGAGGCTGGGCTCCAGAAGATCGTTTCGCTCGCTGCGCGGGCCGGGGACTGCGGAACGGGAGGTTCGACGACGCTCGCCTTCAACCCAGGTTGGCATACCGCCATCGACCTTCGCTCCATGCTGGTCAACGCCGAGGCTCTTCTGCGCTCCGCAATTGAAAGGAAGGAGAGCCGTGGAGCCCACGCCCGTTCCGACTATCCCGAGATCGACGACACGCTGACGTCCGTCAACTTCGTGTTGGAGAAGACTCCGGACGGCATGCGTGTGCGGCCGGAGCACCGCGCTCCGATGCCTGAATACCTGGCCGAGGCCGTGAAACACTCGTACGCGCGCTACACGCCGGAGGCGACCGAGTAGATGCAAGCACCTGATCTCGACCTCAAGATCTGGCGCGGCGACGCCGGCGGCGGTGAGCTCGTCTCCTATCGGGTCCCTGTGCGCGAAGGCATGGTCGTCCTCGACGCCGTGCTCTGGGTCCAGGCCAATTTGGCCGCCGACCTCGCTGTGAGGTGGAACTGCAAGGCTGCGAAATGCGGGTCATGCTCGGCCGAGATCCAGGGGTTTCCGCGCCTCATGTGCAAGACGCCAATCACCGAATACAAAGGTGGCGTGACCGTCAGGCCGATGAAGGCGTTTCCGGTGGTCAAGGACCTGGTGACCGACGTCAGCTGGAATTACGAAGTCAACAGGCAGATTGCGCCATTCACGCCGGCAGCGAACGACCTTTCCACAAGCGAGCCCTGGCGGATGCAGCAGAAGGACGTCGAGCGCGTGATGGAGTTTCGCAAGTGCATCGAGTGCTTTCTGTGCCAGGACGTATGCCACGTGCTGCGAGACCACGACGTGAAAGCGGCTTTCCAGGGTCCGCGATTCATGGTCCGTATC
>DATHDR010000261.1:0-2962 GCA_035318965.1 Verrucomicrobiia bacterium
GGAGCTGGGCGCGCCCGATAACGTCACCCTGGCGGTCGCGCGGGTCGAGGTCGATGTCACGAAGACCGCTGTTCTTCCGAAGTTAAAGCTTCAGCGCACCGCCCCCCTTCCGGCCAGCCGCTTCGCGGGGGGCCACCTTCCCCCTGCGGGGGAAGGACGGGTCCGCCGTGCTTCCGGAGATGAACGTTTAGCGCACCGCCCCCCTTCCGGCGGGCCGCTCCGCGGACGGCCACCTTCCCCCGCAGGGGGAAGGAAGCGATGAAGGTATAGCGCTCCATCCCTGATCCGCCTTCCAGTGATCCCTTCCCCCCGCAGGGGGAAGGTGGCGCGAAGCGCCGGATGGGGGGCGGTGATGTTCTAGTACGCGCTCGCGAGCAGCTCCGTCACGTGCTGCACTCTCATGCTTGATTTGCGCGCGCGGAGGCCGGCCTCCAGCTGCATCTGACACCCTGGGTTCGCGCTGACCACCACGTCGGCGCGCGTTGCCATCAGGTCGTCGAGCTTTTCCTGCAGGATCCGGTTCGACATCGCCGGCTCGAGCGTGCTGTAGAGGCCGGCCGCCCCGCAACAGATCTCGGGATGTCGCATCTCGACGAGCTGCACTCCGGCCACCGACCTGATCAGGTCGCGAGGCTGCTTGCGGATGCGCTGTGCATGCGCGAGGTGGCAGGCGTCCTGGTACGTGACGCGAAGCTTTGCCTCTCGCTTCGGCTCGGGCAGGCCGATCTCCGCGAGCCACTCCGTGATGTCTTTGACTCTTCCCTTAAGCTCGGGATAGAAGTCCTTCAGGTGAGCGCCGCATCCAGCCGAATCCACGACCAGCGCGTCGAAGTTACCGGCGAGGTAGGTGCGCGTGTTGTCATCGCGCAGCTGCTCCGCAGTCTCGAGGTCGCCGTTGTGCGCGAACAGCGCGCCGCAACAACGCTCGCCAGGCGGGAACCAGACTTCACAGCCGGCGAGCCGCAGCAGCTTCACCGCCGCGACGTGCGACTGTGGATAGAGGATCGGCATGACGCAGCCAACCAGGAATGCCACCCGATGCTTGCGCTCACCGATCGCCCGCGCGACGTTGCCATACGGACGTTTGAACTGCGGCCTGAGCCGCGGCAGCTGGCGGCCTGGACGCACCATCGACGTGAGCTTCACCACCTGCGCTGCGCGTGTCGCCGCGCCGAGAGCGCGCAGCCTGCCCGGGTGCGGCAGCAGCTGGCGCAGCGCAACGCGGCTCAGCGTTCGCTTGAGTGATGGGCGCCGCAGCTTTTCGACCTCGGCCCGTCCGGCCTCGATGATGCGGCCGTAAGGCACGCCGGACGGGCAGACCGCCTCGCAGGTTCGGCAGCCGAGGCAGAGGTCGATGTGACGTACCTGCTCCTCTTCGAACGGCAGCGTCGAGCGCTTCCACTGGGTCATGAGGTAGATGCGGCCGCGCGGCGACTCGGTCTCGAGGCCGGTCACCCGGAAGGTGGGACAGGCGTCGAGGCACAGCCCGCAGTGGACGCAGGTCGCGAGATCGTCATCGCTCAGGAGCTCGAAAGGTTTTGCCTTCAAACCACAAAGCGCCCCGGGTTCAGGATGCCATCGGGGTCGAAGGCTTTCTTCAATCGCCGCATCACCTCGATGGTGGCAGGCGGAGCGCCCCACGCTCCGACCGCGGTCATGACCTCCGGCGGCGCAGCCATCAGCACGAGCGATCCCTGCAACTTTTCCGCGGCACGGCGGACGTCGGTGACAGCGGTTTTTTCGCCTGCGAACGACCAGTGCGCGATGCCTGTGGCCGGCGACGCCCACCATTCCGAATTTGCAGGCAAGGTGTCAATAAGGCTGCGGAGCGCTCGTCGCGGCACCGCGATTCGGGCCCAGGATTCGAATGCGCGCCGTGAGTGCTCCGTCCACACCGACGCGTCCCCCTTCATCCATCCGAGCTCGGCGACCATGCGGTTGACCGCGTCGGGGCTGCCAAAGAACCGCGTTAGCACGCGTCCGTCGGAGAACAGCTCGAGGGCGGCCGGGGCGAGAGGCAGCGCCAGCGCGCCGTCGACCGCTGCCCACGCGGCATCCATCGTCTCGGCAGTGGTTTCGAGCGTGACGTCGTGCAGCGGCCGCGGAAAGACCTTGAAGGAAGCTGCGACGATCACGCCCAGCGAGCCGAGCGCTCCGTGGTGCAGCTTCATGAGGTCGTAACCGCTCACGTTCTTGACCACGCGCCCGCCAGCGGTCGCGAGGTGGCCGTCCGGCTGGGCAACTCGGATTCCAATCAGGAAATCACGCGCCGAGCCGAAGCGCTGGCGCAGTGGGCCTGTCCAGCCTGTTGCGAGCAAGCCGCCGATGGTGTGGCCGGGGGAGTTGAAGGGATCGAGAGGCAGGAACTGCCCGGCCTTGGCGAGCTCCTTCTGCAGCGCCTCCAGGGTGATGCCCGCCTCAACGCTGACAACCATGTCGGCTTGCGAGTGCTCGAGCACGCGATCGAGCAAGGTCGTGTGCAGCTCAACGTCGCAGTGCGTTGGCACGCCACCCATTCCGCTCGCCTTGCCTCCGCCGACAGGCACGACCGCCGACCTGCTCTCGGCCGCCTCGTGCAGGCGCTTGGCGAGCTCCTCAGCCGTCGCCGGCTTTTCGACGACCGGCGATTTCACCACCACTTTGCCTCGACGGCGAGCCCGGTGCGCCCCGCCAGGTGAACGTGCTTGCGAGTGGGGTCGGGGAAGATCTTCCCCGGGTTCATGATCCCGTCCACGTCGAGCGCTTGCTTGACGCGCTGCATCGCATCGAGGTCGTCGGCGCTGAAGACCCACGGCATGAACGCGCTCTTCTCGAGCCCGATGCCGTGCTCGCCGGACAAGGCGCCACCAAGCTCCACGACCGCTCGCAGCATCTCTTCACCGGCGTTCTCGACCTGAGGCAGCACATCGCGATCGCGCAGGTCGAAAAGGATGTTGGGGTGAAGGTTGCCGTCGCCCGCGTG
>DATHDR010000262.1:0-3461 GCA_035318965.1 Verrucomicrobiia bacterium
AGGTTCCGGTACCGCTACGGGCTCGTGTTCTGATGTGACGACCGGTTCAGGCTCTGATTCGGCGGATGGCGGCTGCTCCTCTGCGACCACAGACTCCGGCTCTGGTTCCGCTTCGACCGGCTCGGGCTCCGCTGCCGATTCGAGCTCAGGCTCGTCGGCGGCGACAACCGGCTCCAGTTCCGGTTCGGCATCAACAGCCGGCTCGGGCACGACATCTGGTTCCGCCCCTGTGGCCGCCACCTGCAACTCAGGTGTGGATTCTTCTTCGCTCTCGGGCGCCAGGTCGTACTCCTCGCCAGGTTCGGGGAGGTACGGCAGGGCCTCTGGCTCGAGATTCAGGGGCTCGGGCCCGTTCAGGCCGACGACCGGCTCGGCTGTAGCCACAGGCTCGGCTGCAGCCACCGTCTCGGCCGAAGCCACCGTCTCGAGGACAAGGGTTTCAGTCTCGTCCATTGCTGCTATGGCCTCTGCGGCCGGCGCCGCTGCTGTGGCCTCTGCGGCCGGCGCTGCTGCTATGGCGTCTGCGGCCGGCTCCGCCGCCGCTTCGGGATCCGGAGCTTCAACCTGTGGCTCGGCCTGGATTGCCGCCGGCTCCTTGGGGGTGACGAAAGAGGGTACCGGCAGAACCTGTGTGGCTTCTTCGCCTACGCGGTCGGTGGCCGCCGTGCCCAGGAACCGCTCATACCAACTGCCGACACGGCGCAGGCGCTCGACGCGTCGGTCCGGCCGCCCGCTGCGCGATAGGTCGTGGGACTCCTCTGGAAACCTGACCAGCTCGACGGTCTTGCCGAGGAGGCGCATCGCGCCGAACATCTCTTCCGACTGAGAGATGGCACAGCGCAGGTCCATCTCGCCGCACGTCAGCAGCAAAGGCGTCTGGATGTTCTTCACGTAACGGATCGGCGAGCGCCTCCACAGCTCGTCCAGGTCGGGCCATGGCGGAGGACCGAGCTCGAGCGTGCCCCAGAGCACTATGTCGTGCTGCGAGTACTCGCTGACCAGGTTCGAGATCGACCGCATGGAGACCGCCGCTGAGAACCGGTTGGTCTGCCCGATGACCCAGTTGGTCATGTATCCGCCGTACGACCCTCCACCGATTCCCATCCGGTTGGTGTCGATGTATCCGGCCTGTTCGATGATCTGGTCGACGGCGCTCATCAGGTCCAGGTAGTCCTTGCCTCCCCAGTCACGAACCACCTCGCGCCGGAAGCGCTCGCCATACCCATCCGATCCGCGCGGATTCACATAAAGGACGACATAGCCCATACCGGCGAGGATCTGCAGCTCATGGAAGAAGGCGTAGCCGTACTGGCCGTGAGGACCACCGTGGACCTCCAGGACGAGGGGGTGCAGCTTGCCGGCGTCGAAACCATCGGGCTTCAAAAGCCAGCCCTCGATCATCCATCCGTCAGGGGCCGTGAACTGGTGTCTCTCCGGTTGGGCGACGTAGCGGTCGCGCAGCCATGGATTGAGGTCGGTGAGGCGAGCCTCCGCACCTTTGGTCACCATGTGAAGCTCCCCCGGGCTGCCGGTGTCAGAGGCGGCGAACGCTACAACCCCGGAAGCGACGTCGAGATCGAAGATCCGGCGCTGGCCGCCGGCCTCCTGCTGCACGTTGCCCTCGAGGTCGCTTGAGTACGCGGAGGTCACTCCGGGTCCGCTTGCGAGGAAGAAGATGCGGTCGCCTTCCGCGGACCAGCAGAGCCGGCTGCCGTGCCCCGCCCGCATGTCGGTGATCACGCTGTCGTTGACGCCTAGATCGAACGAGGACGTCAGGCACCGCGGACCCTCGCCCGTCAAGGGCACCACCCACAACCGCTCCAACAGCCCTGCATCCAGGCCGTTGGGCGCGACGAAAGCGATCAGGTCGCCTCGCGGCGACCAGGAGGGCGAGCTCAGGTAGAACCCGCCGCCCAGCCGCTGGCGGTTGCCCGCCAGATCGACCAGGTACAGGTTCAGGTCGCGCTGCAGGTCGGCGCCCGGCTCCGCATTCCCTGCAGTGACGAGCCTCGTGCTGTCCGGTGACCAGTCGAACCCGCTGACGTCCCAGGCTCCATGCGTCAGCTGTGCGACGGCGCCCCCGTCCACAGGCACGGTGAAAAGGTGGTGATAGCGGCCATCGACATAGCCCTGGCCGTCGTGCTTGTAGTCAAGGCGGTACGCGATCCGCGCGACGGGTGCGCGGCGCACCTGGTCCCTGCCTTCGGGCGGCCGGGGATCGTCGACCACCGCATCCGAGTCGGACTTCACGGTGCCCATGAACGCAACCAGCTTTCCGTCCGGCGACCAGAGTGGGCTGGCGGCGCCTTCGGGGATGGAGCTGAGCTGGCGGGTCTCGCCGGTGGCGAAGTCGAGCACGAAGAGCTGATCCACCGGACCGACTTTGCTGATGAAGGCGAGACGGCGCCCATCCCGGGACCACTCGGGCGAATGGTCTCTGCGCGGCCCGCCGGTGGGCTCGATCGGCTCGGGTTCGAGGAGGCGCCGAACCACGATGCGGCTTCGGTTCTGTCTCGAATCCGCGTCGGCCCAACCCAGCTGATACGCGACGCGCTCGCCGTCACGGCTCAGCCGGACGTGGTCTATCCAGCGAAAGCGATACAGGTCCTCAGCGCGAACCGGGCCCCCCATGAACAACCCTCGATGCTATCAGCCGGTAACGTGCTTTCGGTGACGTCGCGCGAGTCCCGCGCCGTATCGTCTGGTGGTACAGCACTTCAGATGATTGGGCAGAGCCGCCGCCAGACGGCGCTTTACGGGTTCGGCTGGGGCGCGCTAGGCGGCCTGGCGCTCGTGGCTCTCATGTATCTGTCCAGTCTTTTGCTCGGGCTGCGACCTCTGCCCCAGCTGCTCAACCAGCCGCTGCTGTCGATCATGCCGGGCTTCGTCTTCGGGTTTCTGATCGACACGCTCCAGCATGCAGGCAAGGTGGTCGAGGAGGTTGGGTTGATCGTGGCGATGGTCGCCGGCCTGGGCCTGCTCGGTTCGGCATGGGCGCTGGCTCGCTTGCGTTGGCATTCGCAGTACCTCGCACTTGCCTTTGGCGGAATCGGGTGGCTCGTCGTTTGCGCGATCCTCCTTCCGATATCGGGCGTGGGCTTCCTGGGCTTGAACGACGGTCCGGCGACTCCGATCATCTGGGCCGCCCTGTTCGCCGTCTACGGCGTCGTCCTTCAGCTGGGCGGCAACCCGGCCGGCGCGGTGGGAGTGGACGGTGGAAGGCGCCGTCTCCTCAGCACCGTGCCGATCACCATCGCGGCATTCAGCATCGGTGCGCTCGCCGTCAAGCTGCTCCCCGCCTGGTACGAAGCGATCTTCAACCCTCCCGAGGCAGGCTTGCGAGGTCCTTCCCCCGAGCTCACGCCCGTCGGCAACTTTTACATCGTCTCCAAGAACTTCAGCGACCCTTCGGTGGACGCGCAGAGCTGGAGCCTCCGCGTGGGCGGACTGGTCGAACGGCC
>DATHDR010000263.1:0-5019 GCA_035318965.1 Verrucomicrobiia bacterium
CCTGCGAAGAACACGGTGCCGTAGGCGCCGATGCCGATGAACGCCTGCTGTCCCACCGAGACCAGGCCGCCGTACCCGGCGAGCGCATTCCACATCGCGGCGAGGATGACGAGGATGAGGAGGTTAGTCAGCTTCTGGACCACATCGGGATCGAAGATGAGGGGGACCGACGCAAGCGCGAGGGCGACCACGCTGGTGCCCCCGGTGAAGAGCTTTGAGGTGCGACTCCATCGCTGGACCTTCATCGCGCCACCCTCAAAGTCATCCTGCCGCCGCCGAACCTGGCTATCAGCACGGCAAGGAAGAGGAGATGACCCGCCAGCACGGAGAACTGTGGATGGAGCTGGGCTCCCAGCGTCTGCGCCAGGCCGAGCGCGATCCCACCGAGCAGCGTCCCCCACAGCGATCCCATCCCACCGATCACCACTGCCTCGAACGCGAAGATGAGCTGCGTCGGACCGCTGGCCGGATCGAACACGGAGCGGATGCCCAGGAACAATCCACCGAGCGAGGCGATCGCCACAGCGATCGCAGTCGCGCGCGCATAGACCGACCGCGAATCGATGCCCACGAGCTCGGCCGCGTCGGGGTCCTCCGCGGTCGCGCGCATCGCCCATCCCGCCCGCGTATACGACAGGAATAGCTGCAGAGCGCCGAACACGACAACCGCGACGACGAGCACGAGCACGCCCAGCGCGGAGATGGAGAGCTCACCCGTCACGTGCCAGCTTGCGGTGGTAAAAGCGCCGGCCGACCCTCCGAGCGATCGGACGTCCGGGGAGAACGCGATGAGCAGCAGGTTCTGGATGACGATCGAAAGCCCAAAGGTGGCGAGCAACGGCGTCAGGATGCCGGCCTTCAGGCTGCGCTCCAGAACCGTTACCTGGAGCAGGTAGCCGAGCAGAAGCATGACCGGAAGGGCAACCCCGAATGCCACGAACGCTGACGCGCCGGTGCGCTCGACGACGACAAAGGCGAGGTACGCACCGAGCACGGCAACGTCACCATGGGCGAGGTTGATGATCCGCATCACGCCGAACATGATCGACAGCCCGCACGCGAGCACGGCGTAGAAGGCGCCGAGGAAGATCCCCTGGACGATGGCGTTGACCAAGGTCATGCCGGTGCGCCCCCCACGGCAGGCCGGCGCAGCCCAAAGTACGCGTCGATCACACGGTTGCGGTCGAGCGATTGCGCTGCGCCCTCGAGGACCACGCGTCCTTCGAGCATGCAGATGACCCGACCCGCCACACGCAGCGCACGCGTGAGGTCCTGCTCTACGAGGAGCACGGTCGCGCCTTCGCTGATGACGTTCGCCAGCGACCGGTACACCGCGTCGACCACCACGGGCGCGAGGCCGAGGGAGACCTCATCGAGCAGCAGCAGGCGGGGGTTGCTCATCAGCGCCCGGCCGATGGCGACCGCCTGCTGCTCGCCGCCCGAAAGATTGGCCGCGGGCATCTTGCGTCTTGCTTGAAGGAGCGGAAAAGCGTCGAGCACCGCTTGAACGTTCCAGCGCCCGCGCCGCTTTCCCACCGCGGCGACACGCAGGTTCTCCTCTACCGTGAGTGAGGGAAAGAGGCGCCTGCCTTCTGGCACCAGCGCGATTCCAAGGGACACTCGCCGGTGCGCCGGGAGCCGCGTCACATCGGCGCCGTCGAAGGTCACCCTTCCCGAATGGGGGCGGTGAGCACCCGCGATCGCGCGCAGCAGAGTGGTCTTGCCGGCGCCGTTGGCTCCGATCAGGGCGACGATCTCGCCCTGGGCGATGTCAAAGGACACCCCCCGGACCGCCTGGAGCAGGCCGTACCGGCAGTCGAGCTCGTCGACAGTGAGCAGCGTCAAGCGCCGCTACCCAGGTATGCGTCGATCACCGCCGCCTGTGCGACGACCGCCTCGGGCGCACCTTCGGCGATGATCCGCCCCGCGTCCATGCACACGAGCCGCGTGACGACCTGCATCAGCACGTGGACGATGTGCTCGATCCAGAGGACGGCGATGCCGCGATCGCGCAGGCCGGCCACGGTCTCGACCAAGGCCGCCGACTCAGCATCGGTCAGCCCTCCGCCAATCTCATCCAGGAGGAGGACCGTGGGTGTGACGGCCAGCGCCCTCGCCAGCTCAAGACGTTTACGCTGAAGCAGGCCCAGACCCTCAGCCCGACGGTTGGCCAGATGTGTCAAGTCGCATTGGTCCAGGACCTCGAGACTGAGGCTGTAAGCCTCCGCGCCGCGGCGGCGGCCCCCGGCGGTTGCACCGACGAGCACGTTCTCGAAGACGGTCATGCCGACGAACGGGCGAGGCACCTGGTGGGTGCGAGCGATGCCCAGCCCGCAGCGCTCCGCCGCATCCCTCCCAGTAATGTCGCGTCCACGGAAGAGGACGCTGCCGGCGTCTGGGCGAAGAGAACCGGCAAGCACGTTCAGCAGCGTCGTCTTGCCCGCGCCGTTTGGCCCCACGATGCCGACCGCCTCGCCCTGATTCAGGGCGAGGTGCACTCCGTCCAGCACCGCCAGCGCGCCGAATCGCTTCCGGATTTCGACCGCGGCCAGAACCGGGGCCCTGGCCTCCACGCTTACGAGCCCTTATAGGCCTGCAGAGTGCCCGCGACCGGCACGTTGGGGTCCGCGGAGTTTTCGCAGATGACGAAGTCGATCGGCCACTTGGACACGCCAGACTTCCACTGGCCACCGATGATCGGCGTCGTCTGAACGTTGCCGATCGTCACGCCGGCGAGCGAAGCTCCCTTGGACCAATCGAGGTGGCCGACGATGGTATCGACGGCGAGCGTCTTCATCGTGTCGGCGACCTTCGTCTTGTTCTTGGGGTCGCCGCTGGCCTTGAGCACTGCGGCGGCCACGTCAAACAGGGAAAGACTTGCCCCAAGCTGCTGGTTCCACTGCTTGCCCGAGGTCGTCTCGTAACCGTCGCCAAGCTGTTTGCACGTGACGCCGGTGAGCGTTGACTTGTAGGGCCACGTCGGCGCCCAGTACACGCCTGACGCCAGGCCGTTGCCGATTGCCCCGAGCGATGAGACCTGCGATGGAAAGAGTCCGGTCTTGGCGATCTGCCCGATTTTCACGTGCGATGTATAGCCCTGCTGCGCGGCCTGGCGCCAGAAGGTCGCGAAGTCGGGGGGAATGGGGAAGGTGTTGAAGATCTGGCAGTCCTCACGGATGAACCTCTGGATCTGCGCGGAGTAGTCGTTGGTCCCGTCTTCGTACGGACCCGGGTCGACGATGGTGTAGCCCGCGTTCTTGAGCAGAGGCGCGAGCGCCCCGCGAATCGCATTTCCATCCGCGTCGTTCGGGTACATCACCCCGACCTTCTTGTTAGTTGGCACCTGGGGCCAGAGGTGGGTGTACGCGAGGAAGAACTGCTCAACGCCAAAGCAGTAGTGGAACGTGTACTTGAAGGGCGAGGGCTGGCCGATCTTTGCGCCGCGTCCGAGATACCAGGCCTCCCACGGCACCACGGTGGAGATGCACGGCACGCCGGCTGCTTCGGCCGCGTCCGAAACCGGGTTGACGGTTTCGGGCGTCGAGGTGGCGAGCATGAGGTCCACCTTCTGGCCCGAGATGAGGTCGTTGGCGACCTGCGCGCTAACTGCTGGTGACGACTGGCTGTCGCGGCTGATGATCTCGACGGAGTAGTTGGTGCCGCCGATCGAAAGCCCGCTCTTCAATGCCTTCCGTGCAAGGTCGATCACATACGGGTCAGGCTCGCCGAAACCCGAGGTCGCGCCTGTGATCGGGCTGACGTAGCCGATCTTGATCGACCCGCTGGGGGTGGACGTCGATGAGGTGAGGCAGGCTTCGAGCACGCCTGGCATCGCCAGGCCGCCGAGCAAGAGGCCGGTCCCTTTGAGCATTTCGCGCCTGGTGATGGCGGCAGACAAACCCTTTCTCTTGCTCACCTGACTCCTCCTTCCAAACTGGGTTCAGGCCAACGCAGAACCAAATGCTCCGTGTACCGACGATTGGGAGTTTGAGTCAAGCCATAATGCCAGTCAAGGGTGTCTGGCTCACACCGCGACTGCGAACCCCCGTACCTGTACGCGGACTACCGCTCAACCGTCCGGCGGGCGCCTGGACGAGAGCTCGTCAGGCTTCCCGCGGAATGGTTTCACGAGCTGCCCGGCCCAGTGTTTGGGCGTGTCCCGATACTCCCCGAGGACGCCGACCTGACGCGGCAGCACCACGGAGAGCCGCTTGGCGAACGGATCGTCGTCAGCGGCCGTGTCGTCGACAGCGACGGGCGCCCCGTACCTCACACCCTCATGGAGGTGTGGCAGGCCAATGCTGCCGGGCGATACGCGGACCCGGTGGACGACCATCCCGCGCCCCTCGACCCGAACTTCACAGGCGCCGGCCGCTGCCTGACCGACGGCGAAGGTCAATATCGGTTCGTCACCGTCAAGCCCGGCGCTTACCCATGGCGCAACCACGAGAACGCATGGCGGCCCGCGCACATCCACTTCTCGCTTTTCGGGCCATCGCTAGCGAGTCGGCTGGTGACCCAGATGTATTTTCCGGGTGACCCATTGATGGCGCTCGACCCGATTCTCCAGTCGATACCCGATCAAAGTGGTCGCGAGCTGCTGGTGGCGAAGCTCGACCTCGAAATCACCGAACCGGAATGGGCCCTCGGCTACCGGTGGAACATCACCCTGCGTGGTCGAAACGCCACGCCGCGAGAGCAGTAGGTTGGGCGAAGACCGGGTACCGACCCCTTCCCAGACTGTTGGCCCATTTTTCGGCTATGCGCTTCCCTTCGAGGCGGGCGCTGACGCGGCCTCCGGCGCGGCGGCGATCAGGATCGAAGGCCAACTCCTCGACGGCGATGGTGAACCAGTCCCTGATGGCTTGCTCGAGCTGTGGGGCGGTCAGCAATTTGCCCGGTGCAGGACCGACGCGGAGGGCGCGTTTCATTTCACTGTTACGAAACCCGGAAGCGCTCGCGATGACGAAGCGCCACACCTGGAAGTAACCGTCTTCGCGCGGGGCCTGCTCCGCCACC
>DATHDR010000264.1:0-2767 GCA_035318965.1 Verrucomicrobiia bacterium
CAACGTCGGCTACTCGCGCGCGGGACGCATCGTCGACCAGCTCGCCGAGCACCGCGTGGTCGGCAGCTATCAGGGATCGAAGTCGCGAGAGGTGTTGATGACGCTGCCGGACGTCGATGAGCTGTTGGAGCGGCTCGGTATCGAATGAGACTTGGCGAGGTCCTTGCTGCCAAGCGCGGCGAGCGTGGCCTCACCATCGAGCAGGCGCCGACGCCGACCCGGATCCGCGCTCATTACCTGAGCGCGCTCGAGTCCGACGAGCTGGAACGCCTGGTCGCCCCGGTCTACGCCAAGGGCCACCTCAGGACATACGCGCGTTACCTCGGACTCGATCCGGAACCGCTGGTCAAGATGCTGAGGACGGAGGCGCAGGATGCGCATCGCCTGCTCAGCATCAGCACTCACATTTCCCGACCCCAGATGGTGCTCACCGCCCCCGCCATCGTCGCCGCGGGAATCGTCCTGCTCGCCGGCGCTTTCGGCGGCTACGCGTGGCGGCAGATCCAGGTCGATCAACCATCTGCGGGAAGCTCGCCGCCAGTACAGGTCGCCGCGGCCACGCCCGCATCGACTCCCGCGCCGACTCCCAAGCCTCAAGCCAGGCCTATCGTCGTTGAGGTTCGCGTCACCGAGGAGGTCTGGATCAACGTATTCGTCGATGACAAACCGCAATACGCGGATGCCGGGAAGACCTTGCCTGCAGGGTCGGTCGTGTACTTCAGCGGCGTCGAGATCAAGATCACGAGCGGCAAAGCGGGCTCGACGTTCATCTCCATCGACGGCCGCGCGATCGGCGCGATGGGCACGGGAGTGGCGACAAGGGACTTCTCGTCGCAAACTTCTCCCTAGGTGAACATCCCGAACGGACTGACGCTGAGCCGGCTGGCGGCTATCCCCTTGCTCATGGCTCTGCTGCTCATCGACTTTCCAGGCCACGACCAGATCGCGGCCGCGCTCTTCATCGTCTTCTCGTTGACCGACACGCTCGACGGCCAGATCGCCCGGCGGCGCGGGACGGTGAGCGATTTCGGGAAGTTCCTCGACCCGCTGGCAGACAAGCTCTTCGTGCTGTCGGTGCTGATCGTCCTGGTACAGGAGCACCTGGTGGCGGCCTGGGTGGTGGTCGTGATCTTCTCGCGCGAGCTGATCATCACGATCCTGCGGTCGGTGGCCTCGACGCAAGGCCGCGTGATCGGCGCTGCTCCGCTCGGCAAGACCAAGACCGTGATGCAGATGAGCGCTGTCACGCTCTTGATCCTCCAGCGTCCTTACCCGGTCCTCGTCCCGCTCGCGGAGATCGCGGTCGGCATCGCCGTCGTGTTCACGATCTGGAGCGGCCTCGACTACGTCTGGCGGTTCCGCCACCTGATCAGGCCGTTCGACGGCTCACGCCGGCCCGGCCGTGTTGGCCCGAGCGGAGGGGCCCCTGGGTCGGAGGAAAGCGGAGATGCGCCTGCTCGCGAGCTTGGTGATGTGCTGCGTAAGGGCGGCCTGACGGTTTCAGTCGCCGAGTCGTGCACGGGGGGCATGGTCGGGAGCCTGATCACCGACGTGCCCGGCAGCTCGGCCTATTTTCTCGGCGGGGTGATCGCTTACTCGGATGATGTGAAGCGAGACCAGCTGGGTGTGCCGGCCGCGCTGCTGAAGCGCGTGGGCGCGGTTAGCAGCGAGGTGGCGAAGGCCATGGCGGACGGCGTCCGCTCGCGATTCGGGACCGACCTGGCAGCCGGAGTGACGGGAATAGCGGGTCCCGACTCGGACGGTTCGAGCAAACCGGTCGGCCTCACCTACATCGCCGTCGCCTCGACCCGTGGGACGTCCTCGCACGAGTACAGGTTCACCGGCGACCGGTGGTCCAACCGCCGCCAGGCCGCGATAGAAACGCTTCGCCTGTTAACGGAAGAGGCACGGTTGGGAGCAAGGATGAAGAGCGCTTGACGGGCGAACACCTGTTCGCTACACTCTCGCAACGGCCTGTTAAAGACGTTGATTTCAACTCCACGACGTAGAACACTCGCCGCAACCACCTAGGAGGCATTCACGACATTGGAAAAGGAAAAAGAGAAGTCACTCGACTCAGCGATGGCCCAGATCGTCAAGAGCTACGGGAAGGGCGCGATCATGAAGCTGGGTGAGCAGGCCGCCTTGCGCGGTGAGATCACCGTCATCCCGACCGGCGCGCTGCTGCTGGACCTGGCGCTTGGCGTGGGGGGGATCCCGCGCGGTCGCGTGACCGAGCTGTACGGCCCCGAGTCCGCGGGCAAGACCACGCTCGCGCTTCACGTCATCGCCGAGGCTCAGAAGCTTGGCGGCGTGGCAGCGTTTGTGGACGCCGAGCATGCCCTCGATCCGCTGTACGCCTCGCGCATCGGCGTGAAGATCGACGACCTCCTGATCAGCCAGCCCGACACCGGTGAGCAGGCGCTCGAGATCGTCGAGGTCCTCGTGCGGTCCGGCGCGGTCGATGTGATCGTCATCGACTCGGTCGCCGCCCTGGTGCCTAAAGCCGAGATCGAAGGCGAGATGGGAGACGCACATGTTGGGCTGCAGGCCCGGCTCATGTCACAGGCGCTGCGCAAGCTGACCGCGGCTATCTCGAAGTCGAACTGCTCGGTCATCTTCCTGAACCAGCTGCGAGAGAAGGTCGGGATCATGTTCGGTAACCCCGAAACGCAGCCTGGGGGCCGAGCCCTCAAGTTCTATTCATCCGTGCGCCTCGACATCCGCAAGGTCGAAGTCATCAAGTCGGGTCTCGACTCTGTGGGCG
>DATHDR010000265.1:0-6905 GCA_035318965.1 Verrucomicrobiia bacterium
GTCATCGTCTCCCCCGTCCGTTGCCGTTCGACTGCGCTTTGGGCCGCACTGTCTCCAGCCTGGTCGCCGTCGAGCCCACCAGCTCGTCGATCTCGGCCGCCAGCGCCGGACCGGCGAGCACATGATAGCGATCGGCATTCACGATCACCTCTCGGCTGCCGACGACGACGTGCAGCACCACCTGGTCGGTCCCGGGATGACGTGCAAGCACCGCCTCCAGCCGCTCGGCCAGCCCCGCGTCGCTGCTCGGTATGCGGACATGGACCAGCTGGCGGCGCGCCACCGGCACGCATTCGGGGTCGTCCCACAGCCACGCCATGTCCGCGACCACCGACGCCGTTTCAACCTCCGGCTCCATGTCCGCCTCGGGTGGCGGACCTCCGCTCGAGCCGCTCGCGCGGGTGCTGCCGGCGCGGGCATCGACCTTACCCTGGACGACGAGCACCTTGTCCGGCTCGAACAGCAGGCGGACCTGTTCGAAGATGCGCGGGAAAAGCACGATGTCGACCGTGCCAGTCAGGTCTTCGAGCGTTGCGTACGCCATGATCTGGCCCTTTCGCGTCACCACGCGACGCACCTCTCGGACCAGGCCGGCGACGCGAACCTCGGTCTCCTGGAGCGCGCTCGTCACCTCGACAGCCTGCGTATCCGACAGCTTGGCAAGCTCGGCCGAGATGCGGCGCAGCGGGTGGTCGCTCAGGTAGAGACCTAGCAGCTCCTTCTCGAGCCGCAGCTTCTCTTCCCCCGCCATCGGCGCGATGTCGATCAGCAGGCCATAGTCGTTGGACTCCGACTCCGGCGAGCCGACCATGTCGAGCAGCGAGGTCTGCCCTGACTCCCGGTCGCGCCGCGCCCGCTCGGCCCGGCTGACCGCGTGGTCGAGCACCGCCAGCAGCCGCGCCCGCTCCCCGAGCGAGTCGCAAGCGCCCGACTGAACCAGCGACTCGAGCACCCGCCGGTTCACGTCCTGGATCGCAGACGTGCGCTCGCACAGGTCCTCGAGCGACTTGAAGGGGCCATCGGCGTCGCGGAGCGAAACGATGCTCTCGACGGCGTGCTGTCCGACGTTTTTGATCGCGGCCAGCCCGAAAAGGATCCGGCCGTCGCTCATGGAGAAGTCGGGGCGCGAGCGGTTGATGTCGGGCGCCAGCACGTCGATGCCGCGAATGCGGCAATCCACGATCGCGGTCGCCACCCGGTCGGCGCTTCCTTCCATGTGGATCAGCAGCGCCGTCATGTACTCGAGCGGATAGTTCGCCTTCAGGTAGGCGGTCTGGTAGCTGATCACGGCGTAAGCCGCCGAGTGCGCGCGGTTGAAACCGTACTCGGCGAACTTCGCTATGCCGTCGAACAACGCTTCCGCGGTCGACTTCGAGATGCCGCGCTCGACAGTGCCGTCGATGAACTTCGTGCGCAGCTTCGCCATCTTGGCCTTGTCCTTCTTGCCCATCGCGGCGCGAAGGATGTCCGCCTCGCTCATCGTGAACCCGGCCAGCTCCCGCGCCGCCATCATCACCTGCTCCTGGTAGATCATCACGCCGTACGTCTCGCGGAGGATTGGCTCGAGCCGCTCATGCATGTACTCGATCGGTTCGCGGCCTTGCTTGCGCGCGACGTAAGCGGGGATGTTCACCATCGGACCCGGTCGGAACAGCGCGATGGCGGCGGACACGTCCTCGAAGCTCTGCGGCCGCATGTCCATCAACATCCGGCGCATGCCCGCCCCTTCGAGCTGGAACACGCCATGCGTGTCACCGATGGAGATCAGCTCGTAGGTCTTGGCGTCATCGAAGGGGAGCCGGTCGATGTCGATCTCGAGTCCGCGGTGCTCCTTCAGCAGGCGAAGGCACGTGGCGATGATGTCGAGGTTCTGGAGGCCGAGGAAGTCGATCTTCAAGAGGCCGATGTCGCCAACCGCTTTCATGTCGTACTGGGTCACCACCGCCTCGCGGCCGGGGCCAAACTGCAGCGGCGTGTAGTGCACGAGCGGCTCGGGAGCGATCACCACACCAGCCGCGTGCGTGCTCACGTTGCGCGAAACGCCCTCGAGCGTGCGCGCGACGTCGATCAGGCGCTTCTGCTCCTCGTTCGACTCGTAGGCCTCACGAAAGTCCGGGACCTCCTTGAGCGTGTCGTCCAGGGTCTTGGAGCGGCCCTGCCAGACCGGCACCAGCTTGGCGAGGCGATCGGTGTCGCGCAGCGGCACCTCGAGCACGCGGCCGACGTCGCGGATGGCGGCTTTCGACGCCATGGTCGTGAACGTGATGATCTGCGCCACGCGGTCGGCCCCGTACTTCTCCGAGACGTAGCGGATGACCTTCTCGCGACCCTCGACCGAGAAGTCGCAGTCGATGTCGGGCATCGACACGCGGTCGATGTTGAGGAAGCGCTCGAAGATCAGACCATGCTGCAGAGGGTCGAGGTTCGTGATGCCGAGGCAGTACGAGACCAGGCTCCCCGCCGCGCTGCCGCGCCCGGGCCCGACGACGATGCCCTGCTTCCGCGCGAAGTTGTAGAAGTCCCACACGATCAGGAAGTAAGACGCGTAGCCGGTCTGGCTGATCACGGAGAGCTCCAGGTCAGCGCGTTCCCTGACCGCTGCGGGGGCCTCGCCTGCATACCGCCACGTGATGCCGTCGAGAACAAGCTTGCGCAGGAACAGGTCTGGGCTCATCCCATCGGGCACGTCGAACGGCGGCAATAGCGTCGCGCCGAGCTTCAGCTTGAGGTCAACCTGGTCAGCCACGTCGACGGTGCTGGCCAGGGCGTCGGGGATGTCCGTAAATGCGGCGCGCATCTCGTCCGCAGTCTTGAGGTAGTTCTCCTGAGACGAGAAGCGCCAGCGGTTCGGGTCGTTGAAGCGCGCCCCGGTCTGCAGGCACAGCAGCACGTCGTGGGCCTCCGAGTCGTGGCGGTGCACGTAGTGGAGGTCGTTGGTGGCGCACAGGCGCAGGCCGAACTCTTTGCCGAAACCCGCCAGGGCCTCGTTGACTGCGTCCTGCCGGTCGATGCCGTGCCGCTGCACCTCGAGCAGGAAGCGATCCTTGCCGAAGATGTCGCGATAAGCCGCGACCGACTCGCGCGCGCCGTCGATGTCTCCATCGGAGATCCGGCTCGCCGCCTCACCCTGCAGGCAGCCGGACAACGCGATCAGGCCCTTGCTGTGCTCGGCCAGGATCTCCTTGTCGATGCGGGGCTTGTAGTACATGCCCTCCATCTGACCGACCGTGCAGAGCTTCATGAGGTTGAGGTAGCCCTCATGGTTCGCTGCGAGGAGCGTCAGATGGTTGGGATCGCGATCGACTCGGCCCTCTCGCAGCAGACGCGAGCGGGGCGCGACGTAGACCTCGCAGCCGATGATCGGCTTGATCCCGGCGTCCTTGCACGCTTTGTAAAAGTGGATTGCGCCGTACATGACGCCGTGGTCGGTGACGGCGAGCGCGGGCATCTCCAGCTCGGCCGCGCGCGCGACCAGCGCAGGAATGCGGCTCGCCCCATCGAGCAGCGAGTACTCGGTGTGGTTGTGCAGGTGGACGAAAGTTTCAGGGGCGTGCTGCATCGTCAGGCTTTGGGTGTGGCGGACCCCGTGGGTAGTTTACTTGGCGCCGGGCCGAGTAGCCTGCAGCACGTGCCCCTCGACATCCGTTCTGCAACCGCGGAGGATCAGCCCACAATCCGCCGCTTCGTCAGGAACGCGAGGCTCAACCCGATGAGCCTCAACTGGCCGAACTTCGTCGTGGCCGAGGAGGACGGCGCCGTCGTCGGGGTGGGCCAGGTGAAAGCCCATGGCGACGGTAGTCGCGAGCTGGCCTCCATCGTGGTCGCGCCTGCACGGCAGGGTCAAGGGATCGGGAGCACGGTCATCAAGACCCTCCTTGCAAGCAATTCGGACGCTGTCCTCCACCTGACCTGCCGACGCGAGCTGCAGGGCTATTACGAGCGATTCGGGTTCCGGCGCCTCAACCGGGCCGATTACCCGCCCTACTTCGGTCGTTTGATTCCGCTCGTCAACCTGATCGGTCGCTTAAATGCGATGGAGATCCTCGTTATGCGCCGGGAAGCATCTCCATAAGGGGCGACTGATCAGGCACTACCATGAGTCGGCCGTGGCCCGACTATCATTGCCCGCCCTCTCCCACCTTCCCGCCGAAGCACACCATTCCGGCATTCGCGAGATCGCCAACGAGGCATTGCGAACTCCCGGGGCGATCCGCCTCGACGTCGGCCAGCCCAACTTCCCAACTCCCGACCACATCAAGGAGGCGGGCAAGCGCGCGATCGACGAGAACAAGACTTTCTACACGCACACTCAGGGCCTCATCTCGCTCCGCGAAAAGCTCGTCGCCAAGCTCGAGCGTGTGAACGGAATCCGAGTGACTCCCGACCGCATCGCGTGCGGACCCGGGGGCGTCGGCGCGCTCGCGGCCGTGTTTGGGGCGGTGCTCGAGCCGGGCGACGAAGTGTTGCTCCCCGATCCAGGTTGGCCGAACACCCGGCTCATGCTCACCTGGACAGGGGCCAAGGGCCTCTTCTATCCATGCCCGGCTTCCGGCGGCTACCAGCCCGACCTCGATGCGCTTGCGCGCCAGGTCACGCCACGCACCAAGCTGCTGTTGATCAACAGCCCCAACAACCCGACTGGGGCTGTATACCCGGCGGCGACGATCGAGCGGCTGATCGAGCTCGCGCAGCGCCACAACCTGTGGCTGATCAGCGACGAGTGCTACGACCAGATCATCCTCGATGGCTCGTGGACGAGCCCCGCGAGCCTCGCTCCCGACGACCCGCGCATCGCCACCGCCTTCACGTTCTCGAAGTCGTATTCGATGACGGGGTGGCGGATCGGGTACGTGGCCGGCTCGGCAGAGCTGATCGATACCGCGACCAAGGTCCTCGAATCCAACTCGTCGTGCGTTTCGACCATCACCCAGGTCGCGGCGGAAGCTGCGCTTGACGGTCCACAGGATTGTGTCGGCGAGATGGTCGCCGCCTACCGGCACCGCCGGAACGTGGTCGTCGACATCCTGAAAGAGGCCGAAATGCTGATCAATGAGCCGACGGGCGCCTTCTACTGCATGGCCGACATCTCGCGGAGCCGCCTGCCGGCGCGGGAGTTCGCGTTCAAGCTCCTCCGCGAGCGGGGCGTTTCGGTCGCCCCCGGGACCGCGTTCGGGGAGGTGGCCGCCCAGGCCGTCAGGATCAGCCTGGCCAGCTCCGACACCGACCTCAGGGAGGGCGTAGGGCGGCTGGCTGAGTTCGTTCACCAACTCCAGTAGGGGTTGTGCCGACAGGGTCCGTAACCCTATGCTTCCGCCCGCGTTGAGAGAGTCGTGCTACTACTGAGGCCGCTGCTGAGACTGTTCGTCCGGAACCTCGGGCCTGGGCGGCTTCGGCTGGCCCTCTTGCGCATCGGCTACGGCCTGAACGCGTTCTAGGTCGAGCTCTCTCTCCTAGTGGTTGCAGGCAAAGCTGCCTGCGATCTTGACCGGTGCCCCGACGGGACCGGTCGGACCGCCGAAGCTGCCGTCGATCCGCCCTCGGGCCACACCGTGCGTCGAAGAAACCGTTAGGGAGCCCGATCCTGTGGTGTATCCGAGCTCGCCCGGATCGCGCGGAGTGAGCTCGATGGTTGCTCTAGACAAGGTGCTGTGCGGTTCGCCAGGCGGGAAGCCCGCCAGGTCCAGCGTTTGCTCAGCCGTCTCTGCGGGGAGCGCTGCGTCGAATTCCACAAGAAGGATGTATCTACGTGAAGCGCTCCGAAGTTGGGTGTTCAGTTGGAGGCGCGACCCATCCGGTAGCGCGACGTTGGGGCACGGGGGCCGGTCGCGGGTACACGCCTGCACTGTGTGCCCATCCGCGGACACCAGCTGAAGGTTGACCGCGTCTTCTGAGCCGCAAGGCCCGCTTCCGGTGGCCGGCGGCCCTGGAGCGCCGATACTGTCAATCACCAACCAGCCGACGTATCCGACCATGGCGACGAACAAGACGGCTGCTGCCAGCAGCGTGACAAAGATGGCCGTTCGCTGTCGGGTTCCGAACAGCGCCTGCCGCACGCGCGAAGGTTAGCTCCGTTCCAGCAGCGCGACCGACTCGATGTGGTAGGTCTGCGGGAACATGTCCACGATCGCCGCTCGCCTGACCCGGTAGCCGCCGCGCACGAGCGCGATCAGGTCGCGCGCATGCGTCGAAGGCTCGCATGAGACGTAGACGAGGCGCTGCACTCCGAGCCGGATGAGCTCCGCGATCGCAGCCGGTTCGCATCCCGCGCGAGGCGGATCGAGGATGGCGGCCTGGTACTGGTCGAGCCGGATCTGCCGCAGCACCGTTTCGACCTTCCCGGGCAGGTAGTCCACCTTGGCGGAATTGATCCGCGTGTTGAGCCGCCCAAGCTGTACGGCGTTCGGGTTCTCCTCGATCGCCGTGACCGCTGCGCCCTGGCTTGCCACGGCCACCGACATGGTCCCGATCCCGGCGTACAGGTCGAGCACGCGATCGGCCGGACCGGCCGCCAGCATGTCGAGCGCAGTCCTGTAAAGGACCAGCATCTGCCTGTAGTTGGTCTGCACGAAGGTGTCGTTCCGCACCCTGAAGGTGAGGCCCCAGAACTCCAGCGACATCCCGTCGTCCAGCAAAACCTGGCCCGGCAGAAGCTCGGCCACCCGATGTGCGAACTCGTCCCGCGGCCACGCTGGGGGGCGACCTCGATGCCGCAATCGCCAGAGCAACCCCTGGCTCGTCGGTTCCGCCGTGAGCAGCAGGTTCTGGAGATCTTTGAGCTGCATCTCGTTGGCGGCCTGCGCAAAGGCGGGAAGCGCCTGCTCGATGCGCAGGTCGTGAATCGGGCAGGTGTCGATCGGCAGCACCGAGTGCGAGCGAAGCCGGTGGAAGCCAAAGCGCCACGCGCC
>DATHDR010000266.1:0-2252 GCA_035318965.1 Verrucomicrobiia bacterium
GTCGCAGTCGCGAACGGCGAGGTCGTCCCCGCTGGCAAGAAGGTTGGAGCCATCGGCCAGACCGGATTGGCGACCGGTCCTCACCTTCATTTCGAAGTCCAGGTCGACGGGCGCTCGGTCGATCCGGCCGCGTGGCTCGCGCATTAACAGGCTGGGTAGGCATGCACACGAACGATATCTACGCTGGCCTCAAATTCTCGGAGGTGATTTCGATGGTCAACAAGGTATTTCTGATCGGCAACCTCGCGGCGGAACCCGACGTAAAGGCGACGCCTAAGGGGACGTACGTCGCCAACATCCGCCTGGCAACTCACACGTATGTGGGCAAGGACGAAGAGGGCAAGGCCAAAGAGGAGACAGAGTTCCACCGCCTGGTCGCTTTCGGCAAGCTTGCAGAGTTCGCGGGCCAGTACCTGCACAAGGGCAGGGCGGTCTACGCGGAAGGGCGGCTCCGCACGAACTCCTGGGAAGACACAGGGGGCCAGAAGCGCTTTCGGACGGAGGTCATCCTGGACGAGCTCAAGTTTGTCGGCCAGAAGCCGAAGGAGGCCGCAGCCTAGCTTTCCACAACTCCGTGGCGATCGAAGTAATCTTGTAATCGATGGCCGAGGAGATTCGAGCGTGGTTTGACGGCAAGCTGCCCGCCGGCTGGTTTGCCGGACCCCCTGAGGTGACAAGCGACGGTGACGAGATCCTCGTCATGGGGACTCTCCCCGACGTGGAGCTCGCCGCCGGCACCTCTGAGGAGGGCCGCGCGGCGGCGCGGGTGGCTCGCATCGACCGCTTTCGCGAGGAGACCAGGGACGAGCGGGTGAGGATCGCCAGGGAGGCCGAACGGCACTTCCGCCGCAAGGTCGCGTGGGGGGCTCGTTGCGGCGACCAGGCCAAGATCTTCACGACCCTGAGCGTGCCGGTCATGACCCGGCTGCGGATGTCGGAGCGGTCGATCCTGGACACCCTGGTGGCGGGCGGCGTAGCCAGAAGCCGGAGCGACGCCCTGGCCTGGTGCGTCCGGCTGGTCGGGATGCACCAGGCGGACTGGATCAAGGGCCTGCGCGACGCCCTCGTCAAGGTGGACGAGGCGCGCGGCAAAGGACCCCTCAACTAGCAAGACTGAACCCGCACGCCCCGTTGCTACCCTGTGGGCACTTTGATCGCCGAGGGCGGCCGCCGGCGCGTCGTGATCATGGGCGCGGGCCCGGCCGGGCTGACCGCCGCGTACGAGCTCTTCAAGCACGACGTCCCGGTCACCATCCTCGAAAAGGACCCCGACCAGGTGGGCGGCCTGGCGCGCACCGTCGAGCACAAGGGCTATCGCTTCGACATCGGCGGCCACCGGTTCTTCTCGAAGAACCAGGAGGTCGAAGACCTCTGGACCGAGATCCTCGGGGACGAGATGCTGAATCGGGGCCGCCTTTCACGGATCTATTACCGCGGGCGTTTCTTTGCCTATCCGATCAAAGCTGCCAACGCTCTCTGGAACCTCGGGCCGCTTGAGGCTGCGCACTGCATGGCGAGCTACGCGTGGGCGCGCATGCGCCCGGTGAAAGATCCAAAGAGCCTCGAGGACTGGGTGCGCAACCAGTTCGGATGGCGCCTCTTCACCATCTTCTTCAAGACCTACACGGAAAAGGTTTGGGGGATCAGCACCAAGGAGCTGTCAGCCGACTGGGCGGCGCAGCGCATCAAGAGCCTTGATCTCTGGCTGGTGATTCGCAGCGCGCTGCTCCCGCGACGCGCGGCGAAAAATCGCGGTGAGGTCGTCACGACGCTGATCGACAAGTTCCGCTATCCACGCCTTGGTCCAGGCCAGATGTGGGAGCGCGTAGCTGAGATCAGCCGGAAAAAGGGCGCACCGGTCCTTCACGGTCGGTCTATCGAGCGGGTCAATCACGACGGCGGCATCGTCACCTCGGTCGTCACACGCACAAGCCTCGGCGACCTCGATGAGCATGGCGGCACTGATTTCGTCTCCAGCATCCCGATCCGCGAGCTGATCGCCCGCCTTGACCCACCCGTGCCGGATGTGGTGCGGCGAGCCGCGGAAAGCCTTGGCTATCGAGACTTCATCAGCGTGGCGGTGATGATCAACCGGGCCGACGTGTTTCCCGACAACTGGATCTACATCCACGACCCGAGCGTCCGCGTCGGGCGGATCCAGAACTTCAAGAACTGGAGCCCGGACATGGTCCCCGACCCGGCGTACACGAGCCTCGGGCTCGAGTATTTCTGCAGCGAGGGCGATGCGCTCT
>DATHDR010000267.1:0-3835 GCA_035318965.1 Verrucomicrobiia bacterium
CTGCCAGGAAGTGCCGTCCCAGCGCCACCGACCATCGGGCGAGAGTTGACCGACGGTCGACCCTCCCTCAGGCATCGAAATGTGGAACACGCGAAACGGGCCTGAGGTTACGGGCGAGACAGGATCAGAGATACCTCGAGCGTGATGTGCGGATCGACCGAGACGAAGCCGGCGGCGCCCTGAGGCACGTCAACGCCGAAATCCTCGACGGCGACGGTGGTGTTTCCAGCCACGGCGATCTGGCGATCCTTCAACTGGACGTCGAGGCCAAAGGTTGCGACTTTTCTGACACCGTTGATCTCGAGATCACCAAGCACTCGCGCATGAGCTGCTGCACCGCTGGAAAGGTCTGCTGAGATTGGTTGCGGATAGGGCGCGAACACGGCGTAAGGATGCTCATGGGTGCGGAGAAAATCGCGAGCGCTCTTGTCGCGATCGGCAGTGTTGAACCCGGGCAGCTCGTCCACGCTAACTAGCGTCGCGACCTCAACCCCCACGCAGCCCGTTTCGATTCGCGTCGATCCGCCATCAGAGGCGACGAGCAACCACCCGCTGACTTGCTCAGTCCGTGCGACCGCCTCGTGCGGCGAGGGCAGCTGCTCGAATTTCTCGTGCGCCCGGTAGCCGACCACCGAGCCGGCTTGAATCAGCCAGAGCCCGGAAAGGCCGGCCGTGGCGCCCGCGGCAGGGACAGCGGGCCTTCGGCAGACTGCGGCGAGCGCGTCACCGGCATCGGAACTCGGAGCTGGACTTCGAGGGTGCGTTCCCGCGAGGCTCAGCGGTTGCGGCCGGCTCTGGTAGACAAAGGTGACGGCGACCGCAATCAACAGCACGAAGACGATGGCCGCTGCGGCAGCGACCTTCCACGGCAACGCTAACTTCACCGTACGCATTACACCTGGCAAATGCGCTTGGTTCCTGAGCTTTAGACTCCGATCAAGGCGGTTGCAGGAAATCTGAACTCGGGAGGTTGAGCGATGGCTGCGGTGAGTCGGGCGGATGCGGTTTGGGAAGGCGACCTGGCCAACGGGAAGGGCCGCGTCAAGGTCGCCAGCGAAGCGATCAGCGAGTTTCCCGTGACATGGGCCAGCCGCGCCGAGCGGCAGCACGGTAAGACCAGCCCCGAAGAGCTGCTCGCCGCAGCCCACGCGGCCTGCTACTCGATGGCCTTCTCTAACGGCCTGAGCAAGGCCGGGCACAAAGTCGAAAGGCTCAACACCTCAGTTGAGGTTGAGTTCGTCCCGGGTCCGGGCATCACGACCGCGACCATCACGACGGTCGGCCACATTCACGGCATCGACGAGGCCGAGTTTCAGCAGCTGGCCGAGGCGGCCAAGGAAGGTTGCCCGGTCTCCCAGGCGCTCCACGGCAACGTCACCATGAAACTCAACGCGCGACTCGACTTAGAACACCACTAGCGCGCCGGACCGGTCAGCCCTGGAAAATCGACGGCGCCCTGCAGGCGGAGCTCGCGAAGCTGGCCGGCAAGCCACTTGCGAGGGTCCTTGATCACCTTGCCGTCGAGACAGTTCCAGCAGCGGCCGTTCACATCACGGGCCACCAGGAGAAGGCAGCGCGGCTGGGTCGCCCGCTGCCACGCCTTCATCGCCGGCTGCAAAAGGATTCGGCGCGGCGACGCCTTTTCGGGCATCGTCAGCTCGCCCGCGTAGAGGTCGTCGGCCGCCTGCACGATGACGCCACCGGCAGCCAGCGTTCCGCCCAGGTTCTCGATCTCAATCTCGATCGGCTGGTTGGGAGAGGGCGAACCAGTGAATGTGAGGCGAGGGACAGGCTTGGTGACCGTCTCCCAGCGGGCGTCCGCGAGGTTGCTCGCGCGGCGGGATGCCCGATCGGCGCGTGTGGCAAACACGGCGGCCCATAGGGCGAGTAACGCTGTGACAACCGCCAGCCCAACCACGATCTGCTCAGAGCTCATTGCTTCTCCTGCTTGACGCCATCGGGACGAGGATCTGGCGCCAGATGGTAGCGCCGGGAATCGTAGTTGCGAAACGCCGGCAGCGCCAGGGCGTGGGGGAGGGGTCATTTTAAGTAGCGCGTATGCTGAGCTCGAAATGGAAAAAGCAACTTTTGCCGGCGGTTGTTTCTGGGGCGTCGAGCATCTCTTCAACGAGATGCCCGGTGTGATCGAGGCGGTCTCCGGCTACGCAGGAGGATCGAAGGACAACCCGACCTACGAGCAGGTCTGCTCAGGCAGGACCGGCCATGCGGAGGCGGTCGAGGTGACCTATGACCCCGAGAAGGTCACATACGACGAGCTGCTCAACGCTTTCTGGAACATGCACGATCCAACGACGCTCAACCGGCAAGGGCCCGACCACGGTCATCAGTACCGGTCGGTGATCTTCTTCCACAATCCCGAGCAAGAGCAGGCGGCGCGCAAATCCAAAGAACAGGCACAGCGCTTCTTCGACCGGCCGATTGTCACCGAGATCGTGCCCGCACCGCATTTCTGGCCGGCCGAGGATTACCACCAGCGATATTTCGAGAAGCACCCAGGCCACTACTCGTGCCATTTCATTCGAGGATGGGTGCCCCAGCAGCCCGCCGAAGCTCCGGCCCAGTAAACACTTACTAAACGGGGGCGGCGAGCCCTATCCTTACCGGCCGTGCGCTGTGGCCATTGTTCTCATGACGTCCCCGACGGAGTCTTCTGCACACGCTGCGGCGCCCACCAAGGCACGACTGCAGAGTTCGGCAACGCCAAGACGCGAGAGCATCGCTACGCGGCCCATCCCGGCGAGCACGTGGCCCAGCCATCAGTCATCACGACGCTCTTCCCCCACCTGGGCCACAACAAGGTCCACGAGTTTCGCTGGGCATTCATCGCCGGCCTGGCCGGCATCCTGGTCCTGTACCTCGCCGGGCTGATCTCGGCCGCCATCCTCCTCTCGGCCTTTCTCGTCCCGGTGCTCTACCTCATCTACTTATATGAGGCTCAGGTCTACCGCGACGAGCCGGCAATTGTGTTGGGGTTCACCCTGGGTGGCGGAATCATCATCGGCATCGTCGCCACCGTTTTCGAACGCATTGTCTACAACCCCTTCCAGTACGCGGCAAACCCCTTCACCAATGCAGGGGTGAACATCGGCGGCTTGCTGATCGTCGGATTGCTGCTGCCGGTGGTGCAGGAGGCATTGAAGCCGCTGCCCGCCTTCTTCCTGCCGAAGCGTGCGGACTTTCCGGAAACCGTTGACGGCCTGGTCTTTGGAGTCGCAGCCGGCCTCGGCTTCAGCCTCGCCCAGGCCCTGATCGGCTTCTCAGCCGTGCTGACCGGCTTGCCTGCACACGTCGAGCCGGGCAACTGGATCTACGACCTCACGACGCTCGCTGTTTTTCAACCGCTACTCCAGGGGAGCGCGACCGGGATGATCGTGGCCGCGATCTGGCGCTGGCGCCGAGGACGGCTGGCCGGGCGCGAGATCGGCGCTGTCGCCATGGCCGTCATCGCCCATATCGCCTTCGCCGGCGGGACGCAGTTGATGAGGGAAACGTCGGTGAGCCCGCTCTTCATCCTGATCTGGCAGGCGGCCATCGTCGGCGCGCTCCTGATCTACATCCGATACCTGCTCCACCACGCGCTGCTCGAAGAGGCGGCGCACATGGGCTATGCGGAAACAGTCTGTCCAAGCTGCCATATGCACATCGTCGCGTCGGGTTTCTGTCCCAACTGCGGCATGGCGTTGACCGCGGCACCCAATGCCGTCAAGCGGAGCCGCCGCCCACGAGTTGAGCCCCCGGCCAGCACCGCGAGGAAGAGCTAGATGGCGCTCACCTGCGCCAGGTGCGGCGCACAAAACCCTGACGGCAACCAGTT
>DATHDR010000268.1:0-4546 GCA_035318965.1 Verrucomicrobiia bacterium
CGACTTAGCCGTGCGATACGCGTCGACGATGCTGAAGAGCCAGAGGCCGCCGCCGCCCAGCTCCATCGGCACACCAACCGCAGCACCGATCACGGTGAGGTCGAGGTCGAAGCCGACAAACTGCAGGCCACCGATGCCGAGCAGGTAGGCGAGGCCCTTCGCATTGTGCCCGAGATAAAAATGGCCGCACCCGGGCACGATGGCAAGCGCTGCCGCGACGAGCGGGTTCTTGCGGCGCTGAACGGCGGCGCCCTGGTAGCGCCCTGAGGCTGGGGCCCCGCAGCGAGGGCACGGCGCGATCGGATTGGTGAGCAGGGCCCCGCAGTTACCGCAGAAGACGTCGGCTGCCATCACTCCAATATGCCCGTTTTTGTTAGCCTCCGAACCATGGACCTGGGCTTTACGCCCGAAGAGGAGGCCTTCCGAGAAGAGGTCCGATCGTGGCTCGACTCAAACCTCCCCGCGGAGTGGCGCGGTCGCGGCGTCGGCGGCTTCCGCGAGGACGACGAGACCGACCTGCAGCGCCAGTGGCAGCGCCGCCTCAACGACGGCGGCTGGCTGAAGCTGGCGTGGCCCAGCGATTCAGGTGGCCGGGCGGCCACGCCGGTCATGCAGGCGATCTACCAGGAGGAGATGGCGAAGGCAGGCGCGCCGATCATGCTCGGGCGCCTCGGAGTGAGCCTGCTCGCCCCGACGCTGCTGGTCCACGGTTCGCAGTGGCAGAAGGATGCATACGTGGACAGGATCCTCAGCGGCGAGCTGATCTTCTGCCAGGGCTTCAGCGAACCGGATGCCGGCAGCGACCTCGCCGGCCTGCGCACTCGCGCGGAGAAGCGCGACGGCAAATGGGTGCTCAACGGCCAGAAGACATGGTCGAGCGGCGCGCATTACGCGGACAAGAGCTTTCTCCTGGCCCGCACCGATACAGAAGCTGAAGCGCATCGCGGCATCGGGTTCTTCCTGGTCGACATGCATCAGCCAGGCGTCGAGGTGCGGCGCATCCGCCAGATGACCGGTGGAGGCGAGTTCTGCGAGATCTTCCTGTCGGGCGCCGAGGTCGAAGACCGCGACATGGTCGGCGAGACCGGCGCCGGCTGGAAGATCGCGATGACCGTGTTCGGCTTCGAGCGCGGCGGCCTGGCGCAGGCGGCCCGGTTTGAACGGGCGGTTGCGGAACTGGCCACGCTCGCCCGCGACCGCGGAGCCGGCGGTGACGTGCGCGTACGGCAGCAGGTCGCGCAGGCCCAGATCGAGGCGCACGTGTTCCGGCTCATCGGCCTTCGCAACCTGACCCAGGCACAGCACGGCCATGCGCCCGGAGCGGAAGCCAGTCTCACCAAGCTCTACTGGAGCGAGATGGATAAGCGCATCCAGGAGACTGCGGTCGGTTTGCAGGGCCCGTACGGCGCTCTCGCCCCTGAGGAGCCGGCGGCTTTGGAGGATGGGCGCTGGCAGTACGGCTGGATGTGGGCGCAGGCGGAAACGATCTACGCCGGGTCGTCGGAGATCCAGCGCAACATCATCGCCGAGCGGGTGTTGGGGCTTCCTCGGGGCCGATGAGCACCACGACTTCGATCGTCGAGCGCCTCCGCGCCAGGATCGGAAAAGGGGAGCCATCGACGGAGGCGACGGTCGAGGCGGGACACCTGAAACGCTTCGTGGAGGCGATCGGCGATCCCAATCCGCGCTGGAAATCCGAAGCGCCGCCGACTTTCCTGGTCGCGCTGGTACCGGTTTCCATGCACCTCGAAGAGGCGGAGGAGTACGGCAAGGGCTGGCTGAACGGTGGCAACCGTTTCGAGTACATCGAGCCGGTGAAGGTCGGCGACCGGATCACTGCCACAGGCAAGGTGGCGGACGTTTACGAGAAGACGGGCGGCAGCGGCAGCCTCCTCTTCATCATCTTCGAGACCGATTACGTCAACCAGCACGGACGTACCGTCGCGAGACTTCGCGGGACGGCGATCAGGCGATGAACCTCGCTGTCGGACAAGAACTGCCCGACCTGGTCAAGCATCCGACGACGCGGCAGCTGGTGCAGTACGCGGGCGCGCAGGGCGACTTCTACGAGATCCATTACGACCAGGCGTATGCGCAGAGCGTGGCGCTGCCCGGCGTGATCCTTCATGGGCTGCTCAAGGCCGCCTTTCTCGGCCAGCTCGTCACGGACTGGCTGGGCGACCGCGGAAATCTCAAGACCTTCGAGGTTAGCTATCGAGGGATCGACGTCCCCGGTCGTCCCTATCGCTGTCGCGGGCGCGTGACCAAGGTCGATGGCGATCAAGTCGAGCTCGACGTCTGGGGCGAAGACCCCGACGGCCAGCGGACCACGATTGGAAGCGCGATCGTGGAGATGAAGAGTTAGTTGCTTCTGCTGATCGTCAAGTACATCCACATCCTGGCCGCGATCGTCGCGGTCGGCTTCAACATCAGCTACGTGGTGTGGATCATCCGCGCGCGCCGGAGCCCTGAGCACACAGCATTTGCGTTGAAAGGCGTCAAGTTCCTCGACGATCGGATCGCCAACCCCTCATATGGAGTCTTGCTGATCACCGGGATCTTGATGGTCTTCCTGGCTGGGTACTCGGTGACAACGTTGTGGATTGACGTCGCGCTTGTTCTCTTCGTCCTGCTGATCGTCGTCGCGGTTGCGTTCTACACGCCCTCGCTGCGCGACCAGATCAAGCTCGTCGAGTCCGGTGACACAACATCGGCCGAGTTCCATCGCCTCGAGCAGCGCGGTCAGGTCGCCGGTCAGGCTCTCGCTGTGATCGTGCTGGTGATACTCGCCATGATGGTCTTCAAACCAACCCTGTAAAGCGCGAAGGGGGACAACGGTCCCCTCTCGCGGGCTCTCCCCTAAAGACTCCTGGCGATTCGAAAGTTATGAAAAAGTCAGCGCCTCATAGACGAGGCTGAAGGCACGCCGGAAATAGGGCACCTGGGAGCGAAGGGCCGCCATGCCTCGCATCGCGAGCAGGACCGAGGCGTCGATCACGCAGTAGCCTCCGGCGATCACCGACGGCGGATTGCCTGATGGAATGTGCGTCCAGGGCGCGACCGGCACCCAGGCCCAGTTGCCCAGGGTCGTGCCGACGATCTCGAGCTCCCCGGTCGCGATGAAGATCGCCGAGAAGAGCGTCCAGCGCGGAGAGCGCAGGACGAAGTAAGCGAAGATCGGCAGGCACATCGCGCCCTGCAGGTCAACGCGCCCCGTAATCGCCGGCAGGACGGTGAGGCCGCCCACGGCCCACAAAGTGGCGCCCGCCAGGACCACGTGCGCGACACGCTTTCCGTACCGGAGCACGACGGGGGTGCTCGCCGCAAGCAGCCCAAACAGGTAAACGGCTCCATGCCCAGGCGGCACGAAGAGCGGCACGTTGTGCAGGCGGTAGATGTACAGGCCCCAGATCAGCGAGCCGAAGACCTCGAATCCGGTGGCGACGACAACGCACGTCCAGATCTGCAGCCGCTGCTCCTTCGGCGCCTTGAGCGCCGCCAGGTACAGAGCCGCGAAAGTGAGCAGGCCGAGCAGCCACTGCTGCCAGAGCGCGGTGATCTTGCTGTCCGCGAGAAGAAGCAGCGGAGTGTAGGTCAGCAGGTAGATCTGGAGCCAGTAAGGCTTGAGTCGAGCGATCACCGCAACGGAATCCTAAGGGGTTCTGTGGCGGGGCCGGTTGTTCACCGGCCCCGCCAGGGGTTTGCTACTTGATCGTTCCGCGCTCGTCGATGAGGCTGCCCTTCAACGTCCATCCGGTGCCATTCCACGTGATCACCTGCTCCTGGGTGATGGGAAAGTGGTCGCTCGATGTCGTCTTGACGACAACGCCGGGAAGGAGGAACGGGTTGGTCTCGCTGAGCTGGCTGCCCGCGATGTCCATCACGTTCTTGCGGGTCATGTTGGATCCCGCCTTCTTGAGGACGCCAACCATGGTGTAGGCCACCGCGACGCCGTAGATGTTGAACCCGTCGTTGACGTTGCACGTCGAGCAGTTGGCGATGACTTCCTTGTACAGCTTCATCCCCGCGTCACTGGCCCACTGAGGGTCCGTCGGGTCCTTCAGGTAGCCGACGCTGGTCACGTTCTTGAGGGCGGCCCCGTTCTTGGCCGCGATGCCCATGTACACCTGTGGGTTCGAGACGGAGTTCAGGTAGATCGTCGGCTCCCAGTGCAGGGCGGTCACGGTGACCAGAGCCTTGATCGTGAAGGAGGGAGTCGTGAAGAGGAACAGCGTGTCAGCGCCTTTGCCCTTCAGAGTCGAAAGCTGTGACGCGACGCTTGCGGCGGTGACGTCGTAGCTCTGCTTGTCGACGATCATCGACGCACTCGATCCGAGCCCGTCGGTCAGTCCCTTCAGATAGTCCTGACCGTAGTCGTCGTTCTGGTAGAGCACGCCGAGCTTCGCGCCGGCGTGGTTGGCGAGCACGTCCTTGGCGTAGATCCGAGCCTCACCCTGGTAGGGCGGCTGCCAGCCAATCGTGTACGGGTGCGAGGCGAAGTCGCCCATGAACGTGGTGGCCCCGGTTGCGACGAAAAGCTGCGGCA
>DATHDR010000269.1:0-6282 GCA_035318965.1 Verrucomicrobiia bacterium
ATCTTGCGCTGGCCGGGCAGCTGCGCTGGCCGCGTGCCGCCGCCGCCGTGCTGGTCATCGCGTATGCCGCGATCAATCTGACGCTCGCGATCAACCTCTGGTCGGCCGCCCTGGGGGCGCTGCTGGTGGCGGCCTATTTGACCGTCGAACGAATGTCAGTGCGCCCGGATCCCATCCCGCTCGGCGAGCTCGCCTGGAGTGGGCCACGTCCGCGGCGCGTCATAGTGCTGCCCGCCTACCGCGCGGCCAAGACGCTGGTGGAGGTGGTAGGCGACATCCCCCCGGGCCACGCCGACCGGATCCTGCTGGTTGACGACGCGAGCGCCGATGCAACCGTCAGCGTCGCCACGGCGCTGAGGCTGGACGTGATCCGCCACAAGCGAAACCTCGGCTATGGCGGGAACCAGAAGACCTGCTACCGCCAGGCGCTCGAGATGGGCGCCGACGTGGTGGTGATGCTCCACCCCGACGGCCAGTACGACCCGGCCATCATCCCGAACCTCTGCAAGGTCATCGAGGAGGGCGACGCTGACATCGTGCTGGGCTCGCGTTGGCTCGGCCTGGATCCTGCGAAGGCCGGCATGCCCTGGTGGAAGCGCATCGGCAATCGCTTTTTGACCTCGGCCGAGAATCGCGTTCTGGGCCTCCACCTTTCCGAGTACCACACGGGCTATCGCGCCTACTCTCGGCGCTTCCTCGAAGCGATCCCGTTTCTCGAGAACAGCAACGACTTCGTCTTCGACACGCAGGTCCTGATCCAGGCCGCCGCTTTTGGTTTCAAGATCGGCGAGGTCCCCGCGATTGGCAAGTATCACGAGGACGCGAGCTCGGTCAGCTTTGGCACGTCGACCGTGTACGGGCTCAAGACGCTGGCGGCGCTGGTCAGGTATGTGACCCATCGCGCCGGCTTCAGATGCTCGTGGCTGACCCCGGCTTCAGACGCCCACAAACAATCGCTTGCGGTAGGCCAGGTAGCCCACGACGGCTAGGTTCAGCAGCAGGGCTCCGACCTTGAAAAGCGTCGCGTGGCGGATGACCTCATAAAGCTCGTAAGGGATCAACAAGCCGGTCGCGATCACAGTCAGGTACTCGGCCCAGCGCCGGCGCATCGCCAGGCCCACGCCCTCGGTGCCTTCGAGCAGCGCGTACGCGATGGCGGCGATGGCCACCACGTTGACGTGACTGAAGTTTCCGATGAAGACGAGCAGGCGTAGGAGAAGCTCGACGATGATGCCGTTCCCGGCCGAGAGGTTCAGCTGGTCCTGTGCGTACTCCGCCCACGTGGCCAGCCATCCTTTCCCTCCGGCCACCAGGAGGCCGATCGCGAGCGCGATGAGCACGATCGCCTTGACGATGCGCTCGACGATGATGACCTTGATGAAGGCGTCATGCTCGCCGCCAATGCGTCCGAGCTCCGCCCACAGTCGGCGGAAATAATGTGGCGGCTCAGTCCGAGTGTTCGCGGTGCTCCCGGAACAGCATCACTCGGCAGTTGGCGTTCTTCAGCACGTACGGAACCGTCTTGCCCATGTTGAACTCTCCGAACCGCCGCTTGTATGGCAGTCCCATGACGATCAGGTCCGCGCCCCACTCGACCGCCTCATCCACAAGCGCAGGGCCTGTGTCGCGTGCCTGGACCAGCTCGGTCTCCACGGGCAGCTGAGACTGCGCGGCCAGCTGCTCCACCTCGTCTAGGATCTTCTCGCCCCGCTCGACCACCTCGTCGAGCACCGCTCCGAGCGGCAGCGAACGGTTCACCTCGATGATATGCACGCCGTACAGCTTCCCGCCATGAGGCTCCGTCACGCGGCAGGCCAGCCGGACGGTCTCGGCGTCGATTGCCTGGCCGCCCACGGCGACCAGCACCTTCTTCGAAGTCGGCGAATGGGAATGGTCGGCCATCAGTGCTGGGGACCACGGCGGATCCGCCGAATCAAAACGTACGCCGCAAAAGCCCACGTGATGACGATCGTGGCGACGGCGATGCCCCGCGACGCTGGGTCGAGAACGGGGTGCCCAGACAGGTAGACCAGCACCCAAAGGCCGAGTCCGAGCCCCATGAGACCCATGAACGTGAATGGGAACCGCAAGCGTTCCAAATCCTAACAAGCCCAGCCAGAGGCGCTCTGAGGGGCCTCCCTATAATCAACCAGCCTTGAAGCTTCTGATCGTGGGGTGTGGGCGGGTCGGATCGCAGATCGCCGCCGACATGGACCGGTCCGGCCACCAGGTGGTCATCATCGACCGAGACCCAAACCAGTTTTCTCGAGCCGCCTCCCGCGGGGTGCTGACTACGGATTTCAAGGGCGACCAGGTGGTCGGCAACGGAACGGATGCCGACGTCCTTCGCCGGGCCGGGATCGAGGACGCCGACGGGTTTGTCGCCGTCACCGAAGGCGACAACCGCAACATCATGGCCGCGCAGGTGGCCAAACACGTCTTCAAGGTTCCTCGCGTCGTCGCTCGGATCTACGACCCCGAACGCGCCGAGGCCTACGAAAAGCTGGGTCTCCACACGATCTGTCCGACCATCGAGGGTGCCAAGCACATCGAGAAGACTTTGCTGGACAGCAAGTAGGTGTACGTGATCGTCGTGGGCGGTGGGACCGTTGGTTACTACCTGTCTCGCGACCTGCTCGAGCGGGGGCATGAGGTGACTCTCATCGAGAGGGACTCGCGCCGTGCCGACTGGCTCGAAACTCAGCTCGGCAGCATCGTCATGCGAGGCGATGGATGCGAGGTGAAGTTTCTGTCACAGACCGGTATCGAACGCGCCGATGCAATGCTCGCGGTGACGGCCGACGACGAGGACAACCTCATCGCACTGCAGATGGCCAAAAAGCATTTCAATGTCAAGAAGACGATCGCACGCGTCAACAACCCTTCCAACGTCGACATCTTCAAGATGCTGGGGGTCGACGATGCAGTATCGGCGACTGATGTCTTACTCGGAGCCTTGGAGCCTCCGATCACAACCTAGAGGCAAAAGAAAAAGGACCGCCCATGCTGAGCGGTCCTTTCAAAGAAGTCTGATTAGGTGGACTTGCCGATCCTGTAGATCTTGGTGCCGCAAATCGGGCACGTGCCCACTGTTGCGGGCTTGCCGTTCTTCATCGTGATCGGCTGCGGGTCCTTCATCTCGACCTTTTTCTTGTCCTTCAAACAGTAGCCTTCCATTTGTCACCATCCATTCATCCGAATTCTGAAAGCAATCACACCGCTCGCAATGTGGAGCGGACTTTATCGAAGCGTGCTTATGCGGCCTTACCGATCTTGTAGATTTTGGTGCCGCAGTCTGGACATGTTCCAACTGTTGCCGGCTTGCCATTCTTCATCGTGATCGGCTGAGGGTCTTTCATCTCGACCTTTCTCTTGTCCTTCAAGCAGTAGCCTTCCAACTAGTCACCGTCCTTATACGAGATTCCGTTTTCGGGGGCGGACCCGCCCATTCTAGGGGCCTGTCTTTCCCCAATACAACCCCAATTCAAACTGAATTCAGCGTATAGGGCCTCAAGGCACGTCAAAAAGGGCCCAAAAAGAGCTCTCAAAAGTTGCCATTGCGGGAGCTCCAAAAAGCACGAATCGGACCTCTTGAGGCGTCCATCCGGTCTTCAATGCATCGCGCAAGGAGACAGCCATAACGCGCGCGCATTCATCCATCGGAAAGCCTGCGATGCCTGTGCCGACGGCGGGAATCGCGATGCTGCGCACGTCGTGTTCACGCGCCAATTGAAATACATGGTCCATCGAAGACTTCAAGGAGCCCGCTGTCGTGCGTCCTCCGAGCGCCATGCTTGCGGCATGAATCACATGATGTGCAGGTAGTTCGCCGGCGCCTGTGATGGCGGCCTCGCCGACGTTGACGGGGCCGTGTGCGTCGCACTCACGTTGTATCGCCGCACCGCCTCGGCGTCGTATCGCTCCCGCGACACCGGCACCGAGCACGAGGTCGTAGTTGGCGGCGTTGACAATTGCATCGACGCGTTGCTCGACGAGGTCGCCGTCGATAATCACGATTCGCGGCGCAGGCATTCCTCCACCTCCGCGACTCGCTCGTCCAGGTCCTTGCGCGTGGCCTTGGCGATTCCCTTCACGCCAACCGACGAGATGGTGATCGACGCGCACGCCACTCCCCACACCAGCGCATCCTGCAGACCGCCGGGCTGTCCGCCGGTGCTCAACCAGCGCGCGAGCATTCCGCCTGCCACCGCGTCACCCGCACCGGTCGTATCCACAATCGGACGGCTGGTCAGGGCTGGAACCTTCACCACGCCGTACTCCGTGTATGCCGCGAGACCGGACCCTCCCGCTTTGACGACAAGACCCTGCAACCACCACTGCCGACGGAATTCATCTGCGTCTTTGCCCCCTAGGGCCGCGAACTCTTCCTGGTTGCAGAAGAACCAACCCGCCCTGCGCAGCACGTCCCTCGCTTCAGGAGGCCGCGCCCGCACGTAGGACAGCATGGCGTCGGCGGCGAGGAGACGGACGTGGCTCAGCATCCCCATCAGCTGCGCCTGGCGGTCGGGCCGCATCGAGCCCACGAACACCCATCCATCGAAGCCCTCTGGCACGGCGGGCGTCCAGTCGTTGTAGATGCTGTCGCTGCTGCCGAGGTCGACGTTTCGTCCATGCTCCTGATGCGCGCGCCAGCGGTAGGTGGGAGCCTCGAGGATCTGGAGCAGGTCGATATCGATGGGACGGCCGCTGAACGCCTGAGCGACGCGTTTCGCTCCATCGACGCCGACCGGAGCGACCACCTTGACCGGAACGATCAAGCTCGCGGCCAGCGCAAAGTACACTGCCGAGCCGCCGAGCGTTTCCCTGACCTTGCCGAAGGGGCCATCGCGCGTGTCGAGAGCCACCGAGCCCGCAACAAGCAGCTCGGGTTGCTTGTCAGGCACGGCGGCCTGTCCCGCTGCTCGAAGTGACGACGTGCCGGGCGTGCCGCAGCCTCTCCAGGAAATCCTGTGGGCTGGTGTAGTCCTCGATTTCCATCCAGCTCCGGCCCAGCTCGCTCGCAGCATGCGCGTCGGAGCCCGTCGCGCAGACTTTGCCCAGGTCGGCCGCCATGCGTGCCGCGGCCTGGTTGGCCGCCGGTTCACACCACGCGTTGTAGGTCTCGATGATGTCGATGCGATCCGCCAGCTCCACCAGTCGCTCGCCTCGAAAATGAGCGCGATGGCGGTCGAGCGGGTGCGGTATGTACGTGAGCCCGCCCATGCCATGGATCATGTCCATGACTTCCTGCGGCGGCAGATATGGCGGTAGGCGACCCGTGATGAACAACCCGATGACCTCACCCTCACGCGTCCTCGCTTCTTCTCCGATGATGGTGAGCGCCGGCGCCATCTTGGCCAGGGCGAGCGCCCCCTCAACCGTATTGTGGTCGGTCAGAGCGATGCGGTCGAGGCCGCATTCGGCGCACCGCTGAATCAGCTCCTCGAGTGAGCTTTGGCCATCGTGCGAGAAGTGCGAGTGAAGGTGGAGGTCGACCCGCACCGCTTGGGTACGACTAGAGAGTCGCGGCTTCTCTGAGCATTCGCTCGCGGGCGCGAGCAAACAACGGGATCACCTCAGCCGGGCCGCGGTTGTTGCATGCCTGCGTCATCAACGCAGCTTGTGCGTCATAGATGATCTCCATCACCTGCTCCGGCCGTCGTTCGCGGCCGAGGCGCGCGGGCAGCTGTGAGTGCGCGTGGCGGAGCACGACCATCAGCCTTGCGACCAGCCATCCGGGAACGATGCGAATTTCCTGGACGAGGCACTCCTCGACCCAGAAGAGGAGCTCATCCGACTCTTGAAGCAGACGGCGCGGCGTCATCATCCGCTGTCTCCTGCGATGCCAGCGCAGGTCGCGCGTCTGTTCGTCGATCGTTTCTTGGAGCATGGCCAGAAACCCACTATATCAGCGGCCTACGGCAGTTCTAGCTCTTGTCGGGTAACACAATGTTCGCCACCCTCCGGCGGCGGGCACGAGGTGGACCTGACGATCGAATGTCCATTCCCGCCACTGCTGCCGGACTCGGTAGCGCATGACCATTCGCGCCACGTTGCTGTAAGTGCGTTGATGCGTTTGATCGGTCCAAGCCTCGAGCACTTTCACATTGACCACCTGCATGTCGAGCAGCTCGACATCGTCATCGAGCCTCGGCATGTCCCGGATAAAAGCCTCGCGCCCTCCCCACGCGCGCTGAGCATCCTCCACAAGCATTTCCCACATCTCGTCGAGCCGCCCTTCCGCATGCAGCCGCATGAAACGCATCTCGAACGGGGCTGGCG
>DATHDR010000270.1:0-4626 GCA_035318965.1 Verrucomicrobiia bacterium
TCTCAACAAAGCCGGCCCGCAAGCCTACCCGCTGTTCTTCATCGTCCTGGCGCTGGCGGTCTGGCCGATGGTCGCTCTGCTGGGCGCCCTCACCCGAAGGGTCGGCGTCGGCCGCGCGTTCCGGATCAACCTGGGCGCGAACGCGATCATGGCAGTGCTCGTCTACGTCGCTTACGCCATACGCGAGGACTCCACGGTGGCCTTTGCGGCCTATGTCGTCTATTCGGTCGCCTTCGAGCTCGTCATGCTCCACTTCTGGAGCTTCGTCAGCCAGCACTTCAACGTGCTCGAGAGCAAGCGAATCTTCCCGGTCATCGCGGCCGGGCTCAGCATCGGCTACATCCTGGCCGGCTTCACAACAACCGTGGTCGCTGTCTTCGCCACCGAGCCCCTCATCTTCGTTTGGGCTATCGGCTCGATCGCGGCGGCGATCATGTCTCGGAGCCTCGAGCGTACGTTGTTCCGGCCGGCCTACGTCGACGATGTCGACGAGTTCTTCGCCGAGCACGAAGCGGCGATCAAGAAGCACGGTGTGATGGCCGCCCTAAGGGGGGCGGTCAACTACGTCACCGGGAGCCGCCTCGTGTTTGCGTTGGTCCTGTTCACCCTCGTCCTGCAGATCGCGAGCCGCGTCGGCGACTACCTGGTCGCGGTGCTGTTCGTACAGGCGACTCACAACAACCTGCAGTCGCTGACCATCCTGATTGGAGACGCATGGCTGGCGAGTTACGTCGTACAGCTTGTGGTCAGCCTTTTCGTGACGCCCTGGATTCTCAACCGGCTCGGCGTCAAGAACGCGATCATGGTGCTTCCGATCTTCACGTTGCTCGGCTTCACCGCCGTCGCGGCCTCGCCCATTCTCGGGACTGCGCTCTTCCTCTTCATCGTCCGCAACGGTCTGCAGACCGGGCTTGACGACCCGGTCGAGAACGTGCTCGGCAACGCACTCCCGGCTCAGGTCGGGCCCAAGTTGAAATTGCTTCTCGACAACGCCGTCCTGCCGGGTGCCGCGGTGGCGAGCGGAGTCATCCTGCTCGTGGTTCAGCGCACCATCGCCGCAAGCGTCGAGGTGCTGGCCGTGATCGGGATCGGGATGGCCGTCCTCTTCATCCTTGCCGCCCTCCGCGTCCGCTCTCTCTACGTCACCGCCATCTATGACCGCCTCCGGACCCACGCGCTGAGCCTTGCGGATTTCCAGCAAGCCCTTGGGCGCGCCGGCCCGGAGCAGATCGCAGAGCTGCAGGGCTACATCCGCGGTGGGGATGACAAGGTCCGGCCGTTCGCGACTGCCATCCTCGGCAAGGCGTCGCCGCAAGCCTTCGCTGCGATGCTGCCTGAGCTGCTCGCGGCCGCCGACCCCGCCGTGCGCAAGCTGGCGTTCCAGATGGCGCTGCCCGACAGCTTCACGAACGATCAACTAGAGGTCGCCGGCAGAGATCCCGATGGCTGGGTGCGCGCGGCCGTGGCCGTGGCCGGTGCGACACGCAAGGGTGATCGATGGGCGCCGTCCGACGACCTCATGCGCGCCCTATGGCAATCTCGCGCCGCCTCCGACCGTGCCGCGGCGGTATGGGCGGCGGCCTTCACGGGCGACCACGCGACTGTGAGCGAGGCGATGCAAGATGGCGATCCGCGCGTGCGGTTGGAGTCGCTCCGCAGCTTCGCCAAGCAAAAAGGGGAGACCGCCGGCATCGCTGTCGCGCTGATCGCATGCTTGCGCGACGACGACATCGAAGTGCGACGAGAGGCTCTGCGCCAGGCCGTTCGGTGGGCGCCGCCGGCCGACGAGCACCAGGCTTACGCGGAGGCTCTCGCCGATGGGCTGGCGAGCGGCGACCGCGATGTCCGCCGGCTGGCGGCTGAAGCCATGGCGGCCCAGTCTCCAGATGCGCTGATGCTGACCCTGCCGCTGCTTGTGGCCCAGGATGAGGCCGCGTCCGCGACGATCGAAGCGCTGATCCGGAGTGGCCGGCCGGACCTTTTCCAGCGGGCTCGGGTCCACCTGGAGTCTCAGCTCGCCGACGCGCTCCACCTCGCCAGGCTGTCGGCCCGTGCGGCGAGGGCGGCGAGCCGGCAGGGTGAAAATGGCGAGGCTGCCGGCTATGCATTGCTGCGCGTCGGCCTCGACGACTACGTCCGCGGCGGAATTCATTCGGCGCTTGGCGCGATGAGGGCTCTGCATGGCAAGCGGGGCTTCGCCACGGTGGAGCGCGGTCTGCTTTCGGATGAGTCGCAGGCCAGGGTTGAGGCGCTGGAAACGCTGATAAACTTCGGCCCGGGCTGGCTTGCAGGGCCGCTGGCGCAGCTGCTCGATCCCGAGTCCCTCGACTCGGGCTCGGCTCGCCCGCTGACACATGCCGAGCTCGAAGCACTCTCGAACCACCGCGACAAATGGGTCAAGGAGACCGCGCAAGCGGCATCGTCTGGACCCGGCCAGCACATGAAGGAGCTGATTGCGCTCAAGCGGGTGCCACTTTTCAACACGCTCACGCTCGAGCAGCTGGCCAGCATCGACCGATTGATGGTGACGCGGCACTACGTCAAAGGCGAGTCGATCTTCAGAAAGGGTGACGTCGGCGCCGAGCTGTACGTCGTGCTCGAAGGCGAGATCCGCGTGCACCTCGACCACGACGGCCACGAGGTGACGCTGGCCAGGCACGGCCCGAGCAAGGTGGTGGGGGAGATGTCCGTCTTCGACGACCAACCCAGGTCTGCCAGCGCGGAGGCGACCGAAGACACGACGGCGCGCGTGCTGAGGCGCGATCGGATGCAGGCCATCGTCCACGAGCACCCGGAGGTCCTCCTCGAGTTCGTCAAGAACCTGAGCCAGCGGCTGCGGGTGATGAACGAACAGCTGGAATCGGCGTCCGCGGGGGACGTACCAACCCCTGTCGGATAATGGCTTGATGCCGGAGCTTTCTGACTTCCGACTCGGGGCGAAAGTAGTCGACAGCGAGGGTCACATCGCCGGCACCCTGGTCAGCGTCATCGTGGACGAGCAGGGGTTCGACCCACGATCGATCGTCGTGAAGGACGAGGTGACTCTTGCCGGACGCCTGCTCTCCAGCGAAAAGTTCAAAACCACGGACGAGGTCGTGATTCCGATCACTGGGGTCGAGTCCGCCACTCATGAGCTGGTCAAGCTTTCGATTTCGGCCGCGGAGGTCCGCAGGCACCCGCTCTACCTGAGCTATCGCCCCCAGTTAGAGACCGCGGGGGAGGCGGTGTTAGAGGAAGGGGAGCTCCTTGGAGGCGGACTGGCCCTTCCCAAGCTCGACGAGATAGCAAACAAGCCTGACAGCGAGATCGAAATCGATCGCGGCGAGAACGTCATGCTCGGCACGACGGGTCGCCGCTTGGGCCGCGTCGAAGATGTGCTGTTCGATCATGGTGAGCTGATCGGTGTCGTTGTCCGGCCAGATGGCTTCTTCAAGCGGGACGTCGTGCTGCCGACAAGGTTCATCAACCGTGCGGACGACATGGCGCTTTTCGCCGACCTCACTGAATCCGACATCGAACAGCTGAGGCCGTTTGTCGACGCCGATGAGCCGGCTGGTTGATTATTCGGGAGCGGTCTCTGGCTCGGCTCTGATCTCGATCTTCTTGCGCGCGACCTCGAGTCGCTCCGTGCACACCTTGAGGTAGACGCGCGCCTCGTCCACCGCTTTGAGCGCGTCCTCGAGGGAAAGGTCGCCGTCCTCGAGGAGCTTGAGCTTCTCGTCCAGCTTCTCGAGCGCCTGCTCGTAAGTCAGCTCTTCGCTCAAGACTCGACCTCGTCCACGCGAGCGCCCAGCCGGCCCGCCCCAAGCCTGATGCGAACCCGTCGATTGGCGCTGGTCTCGTTCGACGCACGCAACACCGCGCCTGACTCGGCGTCCTGGGTGATGCTGTAACCACGCGAGAGCACACCGTCGGGGCTCAGCGCGACCAGGCGCTGCCGCCTGTGCTCGAGTCCTCGCGTAGCGGCTGCGAAGCGTTCGGTGAGAGCGCGATCCAGGCGATCCGCCGCCCGCCTCGCCGCAAGCGCGTTGCGGCTGCGGGCCAGCCGAGTCAAGGCCGCGCTGTTGAGGCGCCGGCTGCGGTCGCGAAGCGCTTCTTCACGGCGAGCCACCTGCGCCAGCGGGCTCAGCCGGCCGAGCTCGGTCGCGGCCCGGGCGAGGCGCTCGACCCGTTGCCGCACGAGCACGGGGAGCAGCTGGATGAGGCGCTGCTTCTTGTTCAGCAGCCCGTCGGCCGCACGCGCCACGCGCTGTGTGATCTCCCTGTCCAGGCGGCGCCCGCGCTCACGCAGCTGAAGGAGCAGGTCCGACTTCTTGGGCACGACACGCGCACCGGCCTCGGTCGGCGTCCGGCACTCGGCGTCGCCCACGAGGTCGGCCACGGTTCGGTCGGAGGTGTGCCCCAGCGCGGTTACCACAGGCAGGCGGGATTCGAGGATTGCCCGCGCCACCAGCTCGGTGTTGAAGGCGTAGAGCTCCTCGAAGCTCCCGCCACCTCGGGCGAGCACGATCACGTCTGCCAGCTGCTCCTGGTTGCAGCGCCTCAGCGCCCGCGCCACGCTCATCGGGGCAGCCGCCCCCTGCACCTGGACCGGGTAGACAACGACGCCCATGTTCGGGTAGCGCT
>DATHDR010000271.1:0-4232 GCA_035318965.1 Verrucomicrobiia bacterium
GAGTCCGGCGAACTTGAAGCTGTTGTCTTTGAGCAGGTTCCACGAGAAGAAGCTGTAGTAGACCGTCAGCGCAAACGGGATCTGGGTAATGAGGATGACGTAGATGAAGGCCGGCAGCAGCGGCAGTCGCCGCAGCCAGGCCTCACGGCGGATGGAGGCCGCCGTTTGTCCCGGCAGGCCTCCCATCTCAGCCACTGCGCTCATTTGAAAACGTTAGCTCTTACTGGTAAACCTTGCCGACGGCCTGGGCGAGCGTCTGCGCTTTCGCCAGGGCCTGATCGACTGTCTGGCCGCCCGTGATCACCTTGGCGAACTCTTGAGAGACCTGGTCGCCAAGCTGCTGGAATTCGTCGATGTCGACGTACTGGACGCCGACGTAGGGGACGGGATCCACAGTCGGGTGATTGACGTCTGCATGTGCGATTGAATCAAGCGTCACCTGGGCGAAGGCGCCGGCGGCGGCCTTGTACTCGGCGATGGCATACGTTGATGTGCGCGTTCCTGGCGAGACGCGGGCCCAGCCCAGCTTGGCCCCGACCAGCTTGGTGTAGTCCTTGTTGGTCGCCCAGTCCGCGAAGGTCCACGCCGCGTCCTTCTTCGTGCTGGTGGACGGCATGCCAAGTGACCATGCCCACAGCCAACCCGACCAGTCCTTGACCTTGGTCGGAGCATAGGCGTAGCCCGAGTTCTTCGCCGCGTCGCCGGTGAAGAAGCTCGCCGCCACGGTGGCGTCGTACCACATCGCGACCTTGCCGGCGTTGTAGGCGTTGAGGCACTCGGTGAACCCGGCATTGGCGGCCCCCGGCTCGCCTGCCGTCCTGAGCAGGTTCGTGTAGAACGTCACCGCTGACTTCCATTGCGGCGAGTTCAGCTGGGCGTTCCACTTCTCGTCATACCAGCGTCCGCCGAACGTGTTGACGACCGTGGTCAAGGGAGCGAGCTGCTCGCCCCAACCGGGAAGGCCGCGCAAGCAGATCCCGCTAACGCTCGAGCTGTTGACCGTATTCGCAATCGTGGCCACCTGGTCCCAGGTCGGGTGGTCGGGCATCGTCAGGCCCTTGGCCGCGAGCAAGTCCTTCCGGTACATGAGCATCGAGGACTCGCCATAGAAGGGCACCGCGTAGAGGTTGCTCTTGTAGCTGAGCGCCCCGCTGATTCCGGGGATCAGGTCGGCCGCATCGTAGTCCGGACTCTTGGCGATGAACGGGCTGAGGTTCTCAATCCATCCCTTCTTGGCCCACAGCGGCACCTCGTAGGTGCCGATCGTGAACAGGTCGTAGCGCCCGCTCTTGGCGGCCACGTCCTGGGTCACCTGCTGCCGGAGCTGGTCCTCGGGCAGGGTCACGATGTTGACCTTGATGGTCGGGTGTGAGTTCTGGAATTCGGGAAGGAGCTTCTTCAGGTCCGCCATCGACGGGTTGTCGACTGCTGCGAGCGTGATCGTGGTCGTCCCGGCACCACCACCTCCGCCTCCGGCTCCAGAACATGCGCCGGCGACCAGCGCGATCACGATGCCCGCGATCGCAAGCCCCAGGCGTCGGTTTCCAAGTCTCCCATCGGTCATTTTCAGAGTTCCCCCTCTAGATAGGCCGGCTCAGCGTTAGTGCTGACAACGTTGTCAAAAGACAACGTTGTCTTTGTATCACAAATCCGTTTAGACTGCAACAAGAGATTTTCAAGAGCACTCCGGAGGCAAGGGTTGAGCCCAAGGGAGTCCTACGTTGACATCTGAGTCAGTCGACCGGTCCCGGCCGACGATGCGGGAGGTCGCGGCCCTGGCCAAGGTCAGCATCAAGACGGTTTCGCGGGTGGTGAACGGCGAATCCGGCGTGTCGCCCCGGCTGGCCAGGCAGGTCATGTCCGCGGCTGAGCGCTTGAACTACCGGCACAACCTGACGGCCAGCAGCTTGCGCAGGTCCAACGGCAGGAGCGCCTCGATCGGCGTGGTCCTGGAAGACGTGGCCAACCCCTTCTCCGCCGCCCTTAACCGATCCATCGAAGACGTGGCCGTCCAGCGGGGGGTGCTGGTCCTGGCCGGCAGCTCAGACGAAGACCCCGATCGTGAGCGGCAGCTGGTCTCGGCCTTCGCCTCCAGGCGGGTGGACGGATTGATCATCCAACCTTCGAGCCAGGACCACAGCTATCTGCTCACCGAACGTCAGGCGGGCACGGCCATCGTGTTCGTGGACCGCCCGCCGGCCTTTTTCGACGCGGATTCAGTGGTGACCGACAACGCTGCGGGGGTCCGCCGCGGCGTTCGCCATCTGGTCGCGCACGGCCATCGCCGCATCGGCTATCTCGGCGACATGCACACGATCGCCACTGCGGCCGAGCGCCACCGAGGCTACCTCGAAGCCCTCGCCGATGAAGAGATCGTCCTCGACGCACGACTCGTACGACTCGACTTGAAGGGTATCGAGAGGGCGGAGGAGGCCGCGATTGAATTGCTCAGTCAGCCGAATCCTCCCACAGCTCTTTTTGCCGGACAGAACCTGATCACCATCGGCGCCTTCCGCGCGCTTCGACAGCTGGCGCTCCACCGCAGTGTTGCGTTGATCGGCTTCGACGACATCTTGCTTGCCGATCTGCTCGAGCCGGGGATCACAGTCGTTGCCCAGGATCCGGCTGCCATCGGGCGCACCGCCGCGCAGGTTCTCTTCCGGCGCCTCGACGGGGATCGGTCGCCATCCGAGCACCACATCGTCCTCACCAGGATGATCACCAGGGGCTCGGGGGAAATCCTCCCGTGATCGTGGTCGGCGGCGAAGCTCTGATCGACAGAATCCACAATGACGACGGCACCCAGCGTGCAGCGCCCGGCGGAGGACCCTTCAACACCGCACGCGCGCTGGCCCGGCTCGGCGTGCCAACCGCCTTTCTCGGGCGTCTTTCAGAAGACGTATTCGGACTGGAGCTGGCGAGCGCGCTGATCTCTGACGGGGTCAGCCTGGAGATGGCCAGCATCGGTCCCGAACCCACCACGATTGCCATTGCGGACGTGGACAACGCAGGCTTCGCTGAATACGAGTTTCTCGTCCAGGGCACATCCGCCGCCAATCTCACGCCGGAGATGATTCCCGAGCAGTTCAGCGCTGACGTGGGCGCCCTTCATGTCGGGACGCTGGGGCTGATCCTCGAGCCTATGGCGTCCACGCTTGCGGAGCTCGTCGATCGTGAGTCCGGCAAGCGCCTTGTGATGCTCGATCCGAACATCCGGGTTGGCTTGATGCCCGACCCTGAGTACCGCGAGCGTTTGAAGACGGCGATGTCACAGAGCACCGTCGTGAAGGCGAGCGAAGCCGATCTTGCCTGGATCTATCCGGGGCTCGGCTACGAGCCGGCTGCCGAAGAGATTCTTCGCGACGGCGTCAGCCTGGTGGTCGTGACCCTTGGAGCTCGTGGTGCGTTCGGCGCCCACGGGAGCGCCCGAATACACGTTGACGCTCCACATGTCGAAGTCGTCGACACCATCGGAGCCGGCGACGCTTTCGGTGCGGCTTTCCTGGCGTGGCTGCACGATCATGGCTTTCTCGGTCCAACCCTCAGCCTCGAGGTTGAAGAGCTCAAGGCGGCCCTCGAATTTGCCTGCCTGGCCGGCGCGTTAACCTGCACCCGCGCCGGCGCCGAGCCGCCCTGGAAGTCGGAGATGATGGGTCGCGACTCTTGAGGTGCTGATCGGCCTTGACATTGGAACGAGCGGCGCCCGCGCGCTGGCCGTCAGCGAATCGGGCGAAGTTGTGGCGGCGGCCGCGCAGGAGTATCCGCTGCTCACTCCGCGGCCGGGCTGGACAGAGCAGAACCCAGAGGATTGGTGGCAGGCGTCGCGCAAGGTCTTGGCCGAGGTCGCCAAGGCGGTTCAAGGAAATGTGACCGGCATAGGACTGACCGGCCAGATGCACGGAGCTGTTTTCCTGGACGCCAACGATCGCGTGATCCGGCCCGCGCTGCTCTGGAACGACCAGCGCACTGCCGCGCAGTGCATCGAGATCACAGATCGAGTCGGGCGGGAAAGACTCCTGGCCATCGCAGGCAACCCGGCTCTCACCGGATTCCAGGCGCCCAAGCTGCTGTGGCTGCGCGAGCTCGAGCCTGAGAACTACGCGCGGATCGCCCACGTGCTCCTACCCAAAGACTTCATACGGCTGCGTCTTGCGGGCGAGTACGCGACTGACGCGTCCGACGCCTCAGGCACGTTGCTGCTCGATCTCCGCCGCCGCACCTGGTCGGAGGAG
>DATHDR010000272.1:0-3170 GCA_035318965.1 Verrucomicrobiia bacterium
CTTTCTACTCACGCGCCTGGGCCGGATACCGGTGGTGCCGCGCCAGCGACGCCTCGACATCGCTCAGATGTCGACTTCGGAGAAGCGCTGGACGCTGGCGCTCGTAGCCTTCGGCGCCGGGCTCATCGCCTGGCTCAACGCGGCGGCGACCGTCGACTGGGCCCCGCTCGCGTCAGCGATGGGCTCTGGAAAGCTTGGCCCGATCCTCTTCGCCGCCGCGCTGGCCGCTTTCCTCATCGCGATGGTCGTGGGCATCGGATTGAGCTGGCGCAAGTCGCGTGGAGCCTATCTGGCGAGAAGGGACCAGCCCGCTTAGAGCTCAGGTCGCATCTCGACCGCTCTGCCGGCACGTCGGCCATGAGCCGGGCCGGGTGCTGTGAGCACTCTCTACCGGCTGATGTACCTGTTGGGCTTCACACCGTGGGACCGGGTCCGACCGGATGAGCTCCGTGACCTTTCCTACTACCCTTCGGAATAGTTGCGTGCGCATGCAAGTAGCAACAGGTAGAAATTCTGTTTCCAGGAGGAACAAGCAATGGTTCGGTACGACCTCGATCAGGCGCACACGCATCTCGGTTTTACCGCCAAGCATCTGGCTGTGGCCACCGTGCGCGGACGGTTCAACAAGTTCGAGGGCTACTTCGAGAGCCCGGACGACGACTACACCAAAGCCCGCGGCGAGCTAAAGGTCGAAGTCGCAAGTCTCGAGTCGCGAAGTGACCAGCGGGACACCCACCTTCGCTCGGCTGACTTCTTCGACGCCGAGAAGTACCCCTACATCACATTCAAGCTCACCGGCATCGAGCCGGTCGACGACGAGAACTTCCGAGTCAAGGGAGACCTCACCGTCAAGGAAACCACTAAGCCAATCACGCTTGACGCGACGATCGAGGGCCGCCTGCCGGACCCGTTCGGCGCCAAGGAGCGCGTTGGCATCAGCGCCCGCGGCCAGCTCAACCGGATGGACTTCGGCCTCAACTGGGACGGCGTCGCCGGCGCGGTACCGTTCGCCAGCCACACGATCAAGCTCGAGGTCGATGCCGAGATCGTCGTCAAAGTCGAAGAGCTCGCCCAGTCCAAGTAACGAAGCTTTGCGAGAGGGGGCCCAGCCGGGTCCCCTCTCGTCCTTCTATATGTGCAGTCAAGTGAATAGGATTACCCCGGTGCCAAAGCTCACCAGCTCGAAAGCGGAAAAGGTGTGGGAAGGCATCTCGCGCGCCCACTGCTCGGTGCTGGCCGCGCTCGAGAAAGACATGCTGCCAAAGACCGGCATCCCGTTTGCCTGGTACCAGGTGCTCGCAGAGCTGAGCCGCGCCCCGAATGACATGCTGCGTTTTCAGGACCTCGCCCGGGTCGCGGGCATCTCGGAAAGCGGCGCTTCGCGCCGGCTGAACCAGATGATCAACGCCGATCTCATCGATCGTCACTCGTGTCCGACCGACCGTCGTGGCGTCTATGCCCACCTGACGGCCAAGGGCAAGGCCGCGTACGAGAAAGGCCACGCGGTCTTCCTGCGCAGCCTCGATCGCAACCTCGCAACCCATATGGAGCCAGGCGAGGCGGACGTCGTGCGCGCCGCGCTGGCGCGCCTGAGCTAGAAGCTAGCTCGCCTCCGCTTTCCGGGCCAGGTTGGCCAGCAGGACGCCAAACTCCTTCGACACCTGCGGGCCCATCATCGGTGCCAACAGCGGCCCCAACGGGCCCTTGACCTCGACCGTCTGGCTGATCTTGGTCTCGCCACCCACCGGTTCAATCCGGCAGTTGAAAAGAAACTTCGTGCCCGGAACGACTCTCGTCTCGAGCACAAAAGACCGACCCGGCTGAACCTCGAGCAGCTTCATCTTGTGGTGCTGCCCGGCTCGCGTGTTCATCACGCCCTCTGAGCCCTGCACGAAGCCCCCCGTCCAGTCCATCGTCGACACGTTGGGATTCCAGTCGCCCCAAGTGGACATGTCGGACCAGATCCTCCAGACCTTATCCGGCGAAGCCGTCGACCCCACCGACGTTCCGTATTCAGCCATCTTCGCCGACATTTATAGTCGGTCGGTGACCAGCCGTCCAATCGGCTATGGGATCGACTTCGGCACCAGCAACAGCGCGGTGGCCGTCGCGTACGCCGACCGGGTCGAGGTGGTCCAGCTTGGCTCGTCGAAAACGCTGCCCTCGTTTGTCTACCTGCACCGCGCCGGCCGCCGAACCGCAGGCGACGAGGCCGTGAAGACCTTCCTCGAGTCAGGACACGAAAAGACCGATTGCTGGAACTGCTCGCTCGCGCCTTACGGCTGGGACACGGATTGCCGCCAGTACCGCAAGGGCGGCGGGTGCAACGACGCGCGCCTGTTGTCCGGCGTGAAGCACGAGTTGGCGAAGCTCGGTTTCGCAGGCACCAACAGCTGGGCGACCGACTTCAGCGTCGGATCGCTGGTCAGCGTCGTGTTGAAACGATTGAAGGACGAGGCGGACGCAGCGGTAGGCGAGAGCGCAACCTCGGTCGTCCTGGGACACCCCGTGGTCTTTGCCGGGGCTGACCCGGCTGACCGCGCCGCTGCAGACGCCGAGGCGTTCCGCAGGCTCGACGACGCCGCGAAGGAAGCTGGTTTCACAAAGGTCGCCTTTCTTCCTGAGCCGACCGCCGCCGTCATCGGTGGGCCGTCGTATCGCGGGGTCGAGGTCGCTGTGGACTTCGGCGGTGGCACTTTTGACGTGGCGGTGATGGACTCTCGCGACGGCGTTTCGCGGATCGCCGGCCTCTCGGGCGTCGCGGTTGGCCGGGAGACGGTGGACGGAGTTCTCTTCGAGACGAGCGTCGGTCCTGCGCTCGGGTTGGAGGTTCTGCCCTACTGGCTCTACAACGAGCTTCGCACGGCGAGCTCGGTCCGGCTGCTCATGGCCGACCCCGGCATTCCTTCGATCCTCAGCCGCATCCGCGGCCCAGCAGCGGCCCTGGTCCACGCCCTGCTCTACGACGGACACGCATACGACTTCTACAAGGCGATCGAGTCGGCCAAGATCGCCCTTTCGGACTCAGGCGAGGTCGAGCTTCGCTTTCCTCCGCTCGGCCTGCACGTCACCCTCCAGCGTGCCGCGTTCGAGTCGATGATCCTGGCAGACCTCGACCTGGTCCGCGAGTCGATCACTCGCGCGCTAGACGACGCCGGCGTCACGTCGAA
>DATHDR010000273.1:0-16218 GCA_035318965.1 Verrucomicrobiia bacterium
ACCAGGATCGTGAACGCAAGGATTCCAACCCAGATGCCGGACCAGAACGCAAGGGTCTGGCTGACCGACCCAAAGCCGGTGACGATGCCGGCCACCGGGTCGTTCTTCCAGGTGGTGGCCAGGTCGGTCGTCCACTGGTGAGTCGAGGGGTCCTGATAGACCGGGAAGACGCTCATGCCGATGGTCGGCAGGAACGCCGATACGAAAAGCACCGCCGCGATCACCCAGAACGTCGCGCGAGGCACGGTCCGGCCAGGATCCTTCGCCTCTTCGGACATGTTGGAGATGGTTTCGATACCCGTATACGTGACCATCGCGATGGAAATGCTTGCCAGGAAGTTGCTCCACGTCGGGGCGACTCCCAGGTGGACGTTGTGGATCACGGTCTGGATGTTGAGCAGAAGAAAGACTCCGAGGATGACGAGGGCAAACTGCGTCACGAGGTCGGCCATGGCAAGCACGAGGTTGAGCGCGCTCGACTCCTGGATTCCGATCACGTTGACGACCATCAGGAAAGCGATCAATGCAATGGTCGCTCCGACGTGCCAGAACTCGTTGGTCTTCAGCGCGTGGAAGATGTTGAACACGCCGAGATAGCTGATCGCGAAGTAGGCGGAGATCGAAACCGTCGCCGTGTAGTTAAGTAGCTGAACCCAGCCGACGAGGAACCCGATCGGTCCGTTGAACGCGCGGCGCGCAAAGCTCGAGCTGCCGCCCGCGTGCGGTAGTGCCGCCGACCCCTCGGCGTAGTTGAGGGCGGTGCTGACGAAGATCAGACCCGCAAGGATGAGGGCGAGCGGCGTTAGGCCCAAGGCGAATGCGGCGGTGACGCCAAGGGCGTAATAGATGCTGGACCCGACGTTCCCGTAGCTCGCGGCAAAGAGTGCCGGCGCCCCGAGGCTCCGGGGCAGCTTGGCGGCGCGCCGGACGACCACCCGAAGATCGCCGGGGCGCCGGCCTCGGCGAGCGACGTGGTCGGAGCTCATCGAACCCGAGGGTAAAGGATCGCGTCGGAATCCATACGACATCCATACGGAAGAAGGCTTTGCCCAAACGGGTCCTTAACCCCGGGCGCTCTAGCTTGGAAGCGTGTCCAGCGCCGCCTCTCCCCGCCTGCGCCGACCCATCAAGGTCCGCGGCGGGAGCCTCGGTGCATTCCTGTGCTGGGCGGTCATCTTCGCCGACATCGGAACGTCCGTCTACTACGTCCCGGGGATTCTGTACGGCTCGTTCGGTTCGAGGGCCGCCCTGTTCGTCCTGATGACGCTCTTCGTCTTCGTCCTTTTATGTGTGAAGTACGCCGAGGTCACCTGGCGCTATCCGGAAGGCGGCGGCGTCGTGAACGTTGCCTCGCAAGCGCTGCATCCGTTCGCGGGTCTGCTCGGCGGCCTTTTCATATTGGTCGACTACTACCTGACCGCGGCGCTCAGTGCCTTGTCGGGCGCGCTTTACCTCGCGGTCGTGATGCCGTCCCTGACGCCGTGGGCGCTCCATGCCGCCGTCATCGCGCTCATAGGCCTAGCGGTGCTGAACCTTCTCGGCATCCGCGAAAGCGCCCGCACGACGGCGGTAATCGCGAGCCTTGCGGGCGGCGGCCAGCTTGCCGTTGTGGCGGCCACTGCCGTGTATCTCGGGCCGCCAGGCATCATCCACAGTTTCAGCGCCATCACGCAAGGCCCTCCGGTCACCCCCCTGTTGTTGATCACGGGTTATGGAGCCGCGTTCCTTGCCTTCTCCGGGCTGGAGAGCGTCGCCCAACTTGCCCCGGCGATGCGCGAGCCACGCCGCAAGGTCGCCTACCGAGCTATGGCTGCCGTGATCCTTACGATGGCGATCACCAGCCCACTGCTCACCCTGTGGTCGACCACCCTCCTCCATTCAAACGCGGATCCAAACCAGTTCATCTCATTGCTTGGAACGCATGTCGCAGGCCGCTTGCTTGGCAACTACGTCGCCGTTTCGGGCGCGCTGCTGCTTGTGTTCGCCAGCAACACAGCAATCATCGGCGGGTATCACGTCTTCATCGCTCTGGCTCGCATGTGCTTTTTGCCCCGCGCCATCGAGAGCCGCAACTGGTGGCGCCGGACCCCGCACTGGGCGATCTTCGCCGCAGTTGTGCTTCCAGTCGTCATCATCATCGCCTCGAGGGGTAGCGTCGTCCTGCTCGGCGATCTTTACGCATTCGGCCTGCTGGGAACATTCGTCCTCACCTGCATAAGCCTCGACCTTGTCCGCTGGCGCGAACGGTCGCAATGGAGGCGCGGAGCGATCGCGTTGTTTGCGATCGGGGTCCTGACCACACTCCTGGTCATCGTTGCGTGGGCAGTGAACCTTGTCGCGAAGCCGCTCGCGACCGAGTTCGGCGGTGGCTTGACAATGATCGGCCTGGTCGCGGGCTTTTCGACGTACAGGTACTACCGGCGGCGCCGGCCGGCCGTGTTCCCGGTTCCGTTCCGGCCGCAGAGAGCCGCAGCGTCAATCGCGAACGCGCTGGGGAATCGGCCGTCGGCCGGCGACGTGATGGTCATCCTGCCCCACGATCAGCTTGCTGCTGAGGCGGTGATCGAGGCGGCGACGCGAGCGGCGGACGGGCGGGGCGCCGTTTTCCTTTACCGGGGCCAGCGTTATCCAAACCAGAAGCACGAGCTGCTCGAAGTGAACGATCCCTACCTCAAAGACTTCTCAGCGCACGACGCGTTTGCCAGGGCCGAGATGCTTACCCGCAACCACATCCCGAACCGGCGCTACATCTATGTGCCGGGCAGCCTGCCGCGGGAGGTGGTGGGCGAGGTTTGGAGAAACGTCGCACCGAAGGAGACCTTGGTGACCATCGAGGACCAGGGCATGTTGCCTCCGATGGCTGTCGACCGCATCCGCCGGCACACAACTGACGGAATGACCGTGCTGCACATGCACACGAGCAAGGTCCGCACCGGCAACGGTCAGGTCGAGATGACGAGGTCCGTCAGCTCGCGCGGGTAGTCGGTCATCACACGGCAGCCGCTGTCGGTGATGACGACCGTGTCGGAGTGCCGGAAGCCGCCAAGATCCTGGACGTAGACGCCGGGCTCGACTGTGAACACCATGCCGGCCTCCAGAACCGCCTCATCGCCGCGGTCGAGAAACGGGGCTTCGTGGCCTTCGAGTCCGATTGAGTGCCCGACGTGATGCCGGAGCTTGTCGGCGACGCCAAGCTCCTGGGCGAGCCGCACGGTGGCCAGCTCAACCTCGCCCGCGGTCACGCCTGGCGCCATCACCTCGATCGCGCGCGACTGTAGGGCGAGCATCGCGTCGAAGGCGCGCGCTTGCTCGGCGGTAGGTTCTCCGACGATCATCGTCCTCTCCAGCTCGCTGCCGTAGCCGTCGATGTCCGCGCTGGCGCCGCTCACGAGCACATCGCCTTTCTGGATGCCGTGGCCTTTCACAAAGCCGTGCGGCATCGCAGTCGAGCTCCCGGCGACGAACATCGAGGTGAGGCCGTTGCCACGGAAACCACGAGGGCGCCAGCCGGGCATCTCGTGCAGCATCTCCCGCAGCGTCTCGATGCCGGCAGGCGCGTAGCACTCCATCTCCGTCTTTCCGGTTGTGATCGACGATTGCATGCGGTGATGAGCGCGCGCCGCCCAATCGCAGCTCAGCTGAATGCAGGCGATCTCGTCGGCAGACTTGACCTGGCGTAGAGACTCGACGATCTGTTCGGCGTCAAACGGCGCCTGGCCGATCAGGTCGCTCAATCGCGGGCCTCGATAACCCCAGTACGGGATGTAGCCGTCGTGATCGGCCCCCGTGCGTCGGGGCTTGGCGTCGATCTCTGTGAGGATCGTGGACACGCGCTCCATCGGGTGTTGGGCGCCCGGATATTCGAAATACACGTCGATCCGCTCGAGGGAAGTCGACGATTCGGCGTGCTCTTTCTCCACCGCGGGGACGATGAGGACCGCGTTCGCTTTCGAACCGAGGACGAGCGCGATGGGGCGCTCGGTCGGGATGTGGTGGAAGCCCGTGAGGTAAGCGACCCGCGCGGGGTAGAAGACGCACATCGCGTCCAGCCCCGCTGCGTCGAGGCCGGCCGCCACCGCCTCCCTCCGCATCCGATATTCCGCAGAGCTGATCGCCAAGGGGCGAGTCTTTGCACGAATGGGGAGGCTCTGCTTCTTAGTAGGCACTGAGCTTCCTCATCGCATCAGCGATCTTCTGCGGGTTCGGCATGAAGAACTCCTCCTGCGGAGTGTTGAACGGCATCGCCGGGATGTCCGGCGCTGCCACGCGCGTGACGGGGCCGTCCAGGCTGTCAAAAGCGTGCTCGGAGATGATGGCCGCGACCTCGGCGCCGAACCCCCCGGTGAGGTTGTCTTCATATACGACGATGGCCTTGCCTGTCTTGCGCACCGACTCCAGGATCGTCTCCCGGTCCAGGGGCGCGAGCGTGCGGAGGTCCACCACCTCGACGCTCACGCCTTCGGTCTCCAGCCGCGCCGCCGCCTCTAGGCAGTAGTGGGTCATGAGCCCCCAGGCGAAGCAGCTCATATTCGTGCCCTCCCGCCGCACGACGGCGGGACCGATGGGGACGAGATCGTCGCCGTCAGGGACCTCTTCGGCCAGCAAGCGGTAGAGCTTCTTGTGCTCGAGGAAGAGCACAGGGTCCGGGTCCCGGATGGCGGACTTGAGCAGGCCGTGCGCGTCAGCCGGCATGCTCGGCACGACCACCTTCAAGCCCGGGACATGCGCGTAGAACGCCTCGATGGATTGGGAGTGATAGAGGCCGCCATGCACTCCACCGCCGAATGGCGTGCGAACCACGATGGGCACCGACCAGTCGCCGTTCGACCGGTATCGGGTCCGCGCCGCCTCGCTGACGATCTGGTCGAACGCAGGATGGATGAAGTCGGCGAACTGGATCTCGGCGATCGGGATCAGTCCGTTGAGAGCGGCGCCGATCGCGACCCCAACGATGGCCGACTCGGCCAGCGGCGTATCCAACACGCGGGCTTCGCCGAAACGTGCGTACAGGCCGTCGGTCGCGCCGAATACTCCGCCTTTGCGGCCGACGTCCTCACCCAGGACGAGCACCCGCTCGTCGCGTTCCATCTCCTCGGCGATGGCTTCGCGCACCGCCTCGATCATCCTCATCTCAGGCATCGAACACATTGTCCAGCGCCGGGGCCGGTTTTGGCGATTGGGCACCTGCTCCTAGAGGTAGACTGCGGTGGGCGACGAAGGGGACGAAAGCGTCCATTTAGTTCTTGGAGGTACACCGGATTTCGTTCTCGGCCGACGTCAAGAACGAGATGGCCGGGCTGTTGCCAGCGCGGCCCTGCTGTCAGCTGAGCGAGCTGCTCGGCATCTATTTTGGCTCGCGCGCGAGGCTGATCAAGAGGTCGAGTGACCCCGGACAAGCAGCCTACTTCTCGCTGCTGCGCAACGCGGTGGCGCGAAAGGTGGTGAGGCTCGGCCGCGCCGTCGGCCACATGGAAGCCAAGTACCAGCCGGTGAAGACGCGCAAGCGCATGTCGTTCTTCATCGAGCTTGCGCTGCCGCCAGGTCTCGCTCCTGCCTTCACACAATCCGCCGCCCGCGCGCTCCCGGACGCCGCATGCGATCGAAAAGCCATGCTCCGCGGCCTCTTCCTCGGCTGCGGATCAGTCAACTCTCCAAGCGCCCGCTACCACCTCGAGTTCGTCGCCCCGACCAGCTCATGGGCGACGGGGATCTCCGATGTGGCCGAATCCGTGGGCGCGAAGGCGGGCATCATGGAGCGCAGCGGACAGCACGTCGTCTATTTCAAGGAGGGCGACGCGATCGTCCGGCTTCTCTCACTCATGGGCGCCAGCCGCGCAGTGATGGAGTTCGAAAACGTGAGGGTGGTTCGCGAGGTCAGCGGAGAGGTCAACCGGCGCCTCAACTTCGAGACCGCCAACATCGGAAAGACGATCGGCTCTGGGCTGCGCCAGGCCGCGGCGATCGAGCGGCTGGAGGCGATGGGTAGGCTCGAGCAGCTTCCGCCGGCCCTGCGCGAGATGGCTCGGTGGCGTCGCGCGAACCCGCAGCTCAACCTTGGCGAGCTAGCCGGGCGGATGAAGCTCTCGAAATCCGCCGTCAACCATCGCCTGCGACGTCTGCAGTCGCTGGCTGAGCCCAATGGCGAGACCGGCTCACCAAATGGAGCGCGCCGCTCCGCCTAACATTACGTCGGTCTATGGACCCGGGCTTTCCCGCGGTCCTCGTCTCCCGGGTTGTTGCCCGCCACGAAGAGGAGCTCACCTAGATGACCATCAAGGTCGGTATCAACGGTTTCGGAAGGATCGGCCGGAACATCTATCGGGCCGCGTACGAGCTGAAGCCGGATTTCGAGATCGTCGCCGTCAACGACATCGGGGACTCCAAAACGTTCGCCCATCTCTTGAAGCACGACACGGCGTTGGGGACCTTTGCCGCCGCGGTTGCGGTGGACGGCGACACGATCAAGGTCGATGGCCGTCCAGTCAAGTTCCTCAGCATCAAGGACCCGGCGGAGCTCCAGTGGAAGGACCTCGGAGTCGACGTGGTGGTTGAGTCCACCGGACTCTTCACCGACGCGACCAGAGCGCGCGTGCACATCGACAAGGGCGGAGCCAAGAAGGTGATCATCTCGGCGCCCGCGACCAACCAGGACTACACGGTGGTGATGGGCGTCAACCACAAGGGCTACGACGCCAAGAAGCACAACGTCATCTCCAACGCCAGCTGCACGACCAACTGCTTCGTGCCCCTGGCCAAGGTGCTGCACGACTCCTTCGGGATCGAGCGCGGGATGATGACCACGATCCACGCGTATACCGCGGACCAGAAGCTTCAGGACCTGCCGCACAAGGATCTTCGCCGGGCACGCGCGGCCGCCGACAACATCATCCCCACGTCCACCGGGGCCAATCGCGCCGTGGCGGAGGTGCTCCCCGAGCTGGCCGGCAAGTTCCAGGGCATGGCCTTCCGCGTGCCGATCCTCGACGTCTCCGTCGTGGACCTGACGGTCGAGCTGTCGAAGACGACGACAGCACAGGACATCAACGCCGCGTTCGACGAGGCCGCCGGTGGCGAGCTTCGAGGCATCCTGGCCGTAAGTCACGAAGAGCTCGTGTCCTCCGATTTCATGCACGACCCCCATTCGTCCATCGTCGACGCACCGCTGACGTTGATGCTCGGCGGCGAATGGGCCAAGGTGGTGAGCTGGTACGACAACGAGTGGGGCTTCAGCTGCCGCATGGTCGACCTCATCGCCTACATGGCTGAGCGACTCTGAAAGCTTCGATCACCTCTGTCGACGTCGCCGGCAAACGGGTCCTCGTGCGCGAGGACCTCAACGTGCCTATGTCCAAGGGCAACATCACCGACGACGCTCGAATCCGCGCCGCCATTCCAACTCTCGAGCACCTCGCCCAGCGTGGCGCCAAGGTCATCGTGATGTCGCACCTCGGGCGGCCCAACGGCGTGGAGCCCGAGCTGTCGCTCAAGCCCGTCGGCATGCACCTCGCGAAGCTCCTCGACCGTGAGGTGCACTTCGCCGAGGACTGTGTCGGTGAGCCGGCCCGGATCGCGGTCGGTCAGCTGCAGAACGGCCAGGTCCTTCTGCTCGAGAACGTTCGATTCCATCCCGAAGAGGAGGCCAACGACCCAGACTTCGCTCACCAGCTGGCTTCATTGGGCGAGCTCTATGTGAACGATGCGTTTGCCGCATCCCATCGCGCGCACGCTTCGGTGGTGGGAGTCGCCGCCTACCTTCCAGCATTCGCCGGAGAGTTGATGGAGGCGGAGCTCGCTGCACTGCATCAGGCGCTGGACAATCCGCGGCGGCCGATGCTTGCCGTGGTCGGCGGCGCCAAGGTCTCGACCAAGGTGGGAGTGCTCGAGAACCTGCTCAAGAAGGTGGACGCCTTGCTCATCGGCGGCGCGATGGCAAACACATTTTTCAAGGCGCGCGGCTACCCGACGGGCAGTGGCCTTGTCGAGGACACCGCGCTGGATGCGGCGAGGGAGGTCTCGGAAGCTGCCGGGCGCAAACTCTTGCTGCCGGTCGATCTTGTCTGCGCGCGCCGGATGGAGGCCGGCCAGCCGTTGCGAATCATGAATGCAGATGCAGTGGAGCCTGGCTGGATGGCGCTCGACATCGGACCGAAGTCGGTCGCTCTTTTCAGCACGCGCCTGCATGGCGCCGGCGCCGTCGTGTGGAACGGGCCCATGGGCGTGGCGGAAATCCCTGACTTCAGCGACGGGACCAAGGCGATCGGCGAGGCGATCGCGACCTGCGGCGGTTACACGCTGGTTGGCGGGGGCGACACCGTGGCGGCGATCGGTTCGCTCGGCCTGGCCGGGCGCTTCTCACACGTCTCCACAGGCGGCGGGGCGACGCTTGAATACCTGGAAGGCAAGACGCTGCCCGGTATCGCGATCCTCAAGGAAGCGTAAGTAGAGCCATGGCGACCCGAGTTGTGCCGATGCCAATCGTGGCGGCGAACTGGAAGATGAACCCCACCAGCGCCGACGAAGCGCTCGACCTGGTGAGGGGCATCCTGTCGGTGGCGAGGGGTCATGCCGACCGGGTGGACGTCGTCGTCTATCCGCCATTCCCCTGGCTCCTCCCGGTGTCTGAGGTGCTGGCAGAGTCAGGCGTCAAGCTTGGCGCGCAGGATTGCTTCTGGGAGCTCTCCGGCGCGTATACCGGCGAGGTGTCGCCTGCGATGTTGAAAGGCTGGTGCGACTGGGTCCTGGTCGGCCACTCCGAGCGGCGCATCTACCTGGGTGAGACCGACGAGATGGTGGCCAAGAAGACAGCGGCGGCTCTGGGCTGTGAGCTGAACGTGATCATGTGCGTCGGCGAGCTGAGCGAGCATTACGACGCCGGCACGTCCGACCAGGTCGTGACCGCCCAGGTCAAGGCCGGCATAGCGAACTGTTCGGCTGACGACTCCGCGCGTCTCGTGATCGCGTACGAGCCGGTGTGGGCGATAGGCAGCGGCAAGAGCGCCGACCCTGAGCACGCTTACAAGACGATGCGGCTGATCCGCCGGGTGGTGGGGGAGATGATCGGCGCCGGGGCGGCAAAGAAGGTGCGCATCCTCTACGGGGGCAGTGTCAATTCGTCCAATGTCGAGTCGTATGTCGAGCTGCCCCTGTGTGACGGCTGCCTCGTCGGCGGCGCCAGCCTGGACGCGGCGGAGTTCGCGAACATTGTCAAGGTGACCGCGGAGGTGTATGCGCACCGCTAAGCAACCGGGAGCTCTGATCCTCCTTCGGCACGGGCAGAGCACCTGGAACCTCGAGAACCTCTTCACCGGCTGGCACGACGTTCCTCTTAGCGAACGGGGAGTCGCCGAAGCGGTGGACGCGGGTCGTTTGATCAAGGAGGCTGGGTTTGTCCCCGAGGTCGTGCACACGTCGGTCCTTGTGCGGGCGATCGAAACTGCAGACCTCACCCTTGGCGAGCTTGGGCTCACGTGGATCCCGGTTCGGCGTAGCTGGCGCTTGAACGAGCGGCACTACGGTGCGCTGCAGGGTTTGAACAAGGCCCAAACCGCGGAGCGCTATGGGCCGGAAAAGGTAAAGGTGTGGCGGCGGAGCTACGACGTCAGGCCGCCCGACCTGGAGCTGTCCGACGAGCGTCACCCATCGCACGACCTCAGGTACGCGTCGCTGCCACCCGAGCTGCTGCCAAGCGCCGAGTGCCTGAAGGACGTGGTCGAGCGGATGCTTCCCTATTGGTACGACGCCATCGTCCCGGACCTGCTGCAGCATTCATGCGTGCTGGTTTCGGCACACGGCAACAGCCTGCGAGCCCTGGTCAAACACCTGGACGGGCTGTCCGAGCAGGAGGTGGTCGAGCTGGACATCCCGACGGGTGTTCCGCGCGTTTATGAGCTCAACGCCGATTTCAAACCGGCGTCGTGGCGCTACCTCGGCGACCCGGACGAAATCGAGGAACGTGCGGCGGCGGTCCGGGCGCAGGCGGGCCCAGAACACCTTTCCTCTTAGACTGATTCGTAACAAAAGGGACAAATTCAAGACAACGGAGGATTTCCGCCATGCCATTTGTGCTTCCGCCGCTTCCTTACGCGTTCGATGCCCTCGAGCCGCATATCGACGCCAAGACCATGGAGATCCATCACGGCAAGCACCACGCGGCTTACGTGAATAACGCAAATGCCGCGCTCGAGAAGCACCCTGAGTGGGGCTCGAGGTCGGTTGAGGATCTGCTCTGGAGCATCAACGAGGTGCCCGAGGACATCAGGACCGCAATTCGGAACAACGCCGGCGGCCACTCCAACCACTCGATCTTCTGGAGCATCATGGGTCCCGGCGGCGGGGGCAACCCGGGCGGCCGAATCGCTGATGCCCTCAAGAGCACGTTCGGCAGCTACGACGCGTTCAAAGAGCAGCTCTCGAAGGCAGGCGTCGGCCAGTTCGGCAGCGGCTGGGCGTGGCTGATCGCAGACAAGAACGGCAAGCTGTCCATCAAGTCTTATCCAAACCAGGACAGCCCCCTCATGGAAGGGATGACGCCAATCATGGGCGTCGACGTGTGGGAGCACGCGTACTACCTGAAGTACCAGAACAAGCGCGCGGACTACATCACGGCGTGGTTTAACACGCTCAACTGGGAAGCGATCCAGACGCGCTTCGGGTCTGTCTGGTCGTAGGTAGAATCGGGAAGCTCAATGGCTAAGGTTCAACAGGCGCTCATCATCACGGAGGCCATTCTCTCGGTCTTTCTCATGGCCGGCGTGCTGATCCAAACACCCAAGGCATCGGGCCTTGGGGGGACCATCGGCGGAGGCGGCGACGGAACCGGCGGCGGGTATCGCACCCGCCGAGGGCTCGAGCGCCAGATCTACTGGACCACCTGGGTGCTGGTCGCCGCCTTCCTCATCTGCTCGCTCGCCCTCATCTGGATGAGAACGCATCTCACGTAGCCGGCTTTCGGCCGGCGCCGTCGCGCTGGCGCTGGTGATGATCGGGTGCCAGCCGGTCGCGACAGTGCCCAAGCCGGCGCGCGGCGGCACAGCCATCGAAGCGTTGGTGGGCGGCGCAAGCGTCCTGAATCCGCTCTTTGAAACCGTCGACAGCACCCGCGACGTCGACAGCGTCATCTACCAGGGCCTGACCACCGTGGACACCCAGCAAAACATCATCGGAGTCCTGGCTAGCGACTGGACGATCTCACAGGACCACCTCACCTACACCTTCAACATCAGGACGGGGGTCAAGTGGGCTGACGGCCAACCGTTCAGCGCCGAGGATGTGCTGTTCACCTACCACGTGCTCCAGGACCTGGAGTACACGCAGCCAGGGGCTGAGTTCTGGCGGCAGGTCGGCATCGCGCCGGGCGGTCCGGACCAGGTCGTCTTCACCCTGCGTGCCCCGAGCGCCTCATTTCCGCTGGCGCTCAGGATGGGGATCATCGCCAAGCACGTTTTTGGCGGCATGGCGCCGGCGCAGATCGCGGCGAGCCCGTTCAGCGGCGTCCGGGCGTTTGGGACCGGTCCGTTCAAAGTCGGCGCAATCGGCCCATCCGGCATCAACCTGGACCGCAACCCCTACGCAGATCCGCAGCCTTACCTCGACCACCTCATCCTGCGCACTTATGCAGCCAACGATCCGCAGGCGGCGATCCGCGCCGTCGGCCAGGGGATGGCCGACCTGGTGGGCGGACTGCAGCCCCTCGAAGTTGAAGCGCTGCAGGGGCGCACTGATGTTTCAGTGCTCGATTCCAGGTTGTTCAACGTGGCGTTCGTCAGCTTCAACCCCGACGGTGCCGGAAAGGACTTCTTCAGCGACCCCAAAGTCCGGCTTGCGCTGGTCCAGGCCATCGATCGCCAGCGCATCGTGACCGAGGTCCTGTCCGGAAGAGCCGACCCTGATCCGACCCCGATCCCGGTCGGAGCCTGGGCCTGGTCCGCGGCGGCGGCGGCGTTGCATCCATTCGACCAGCTGGCCGCCTCCCAGGCCCTGGAGAAGGCCGGTTGGGTGATGCCAACGGGAGCGAAGGTGCGGACCAAGGGCACCCTGCAGTTCAAAGTCGAGCTGGTCGCGCCGGATTCATATCCCAATCGACAGGTGGCCGACGCCGTCGCGCGACAGCTGCTGGAGGTCGGTGTGGAGGTCCACGTCAACGCCGTGCCCGCTTCCCAGCTGGTGCAGAAATACCTGCTCGGGCGGAACTACCAGATCGCGCTCGCGTCCTTCGATGTGGGCCCCGACCCTGACCAGTACTCCCTGTGGCATTCTGGCGCCGACGCCGGCAGCTTGAACTTCGCCTACACGCGGGGCTGGGGCCTGATCGACAGCGACCTCGAAAACGGGCGCGGGGCCGTCGACCCGCAGGCGCGGCTTGCCGCATACATCGACTTCCAGATGCTGATGGCCGACGCCGCACCGGCGATCTTCCTGTACTCCGCGCGGTACGACTACGCGGTGTCGCAGCGCGTTCACGGCGTGCGGATGAACAAGGTCATAGAACCGGCTGATCGCTTCCAGTACGTCACGCAGTGGTACGTCAACACGAGCGGCTAGCCACAATTCAGGTGTGGACCTCCGGCTGAAAGAACGGCGAGCTCTCGTCACGGCAGCAAGCAGAGGACTCGGGCGCGCGTGTGCCGAAGCGCTGGCGGCGGAAGGCACAAAGGTTTTCATCTCTTCTCGCGACCCGGCCGCGATCGAACAGGCGGGCAAGGCGATCAAGGCGGCGGGGTGGGCCGCGGCCGACGTCTCGAAGCCCGGCGAGCCCGAAGGCCTGGTCGACCTGGCGCGGGCGAAGCTCGGCGGCCTCGACATCCTCGTGGTCAACGCCGGCGGTCCGCCGCCAGGCACGTTCCAGTCAACCGCACTCGATAGCTGGGACCCCGCGTTTCACCTGACCTTGATGAGCGCGGTGCGCCTGGTGAAAGCGGCCATTCCCGACCTCAAGCAGTCGGGCCAGGGCCGGATCATCCTCATCACGTCGATCTCGGTTCGCCAGCCGATCGGAAACCTGGTTCTCTCCAACTCCCTGCGTGCAGGCGTCACCGGGCTGGCCAAGACGCTGTCACGCGAGCTGGCGCCTGACGGCATCACCGTCAACTGCCTGGCTCCCGACGCCATCCTCACCGACCGGACCCGGCACCTCGCCACTGCCGCCGGAGGTGACGTCGACGAACAGCTCAAGCAGATGGCGTCCAGGTCACCGATGGGCCGCTTCGGCGATCCCGCGGAGTTCGGCGCCGCGTGCGCTTTCCTGTGCTCGAAGCAGGCGGGCTACATCACCGGCCAGACGCTCGGTGTGGACGGCGGCTCGTTGCTTGGCGTCCACTAGGATTCGAGGGTGACCGCAATTCGTTTCGCGGAGCGCATGTCGCGCCTCGGCACCGAAGGTGCGTTCGAGGTGCTCGCAAAGGCGCGGCGGCTCGAGGCCGCAGGCAAGAAGGTCGTGCACCTGGAGATCGGTGAGCCCGACTTCGCCACGCCGGACAACATCATCGAGGCCGGGATTTCTGCCATGCAGCACGGCTACACGCATTACACGCCGGCGAGCGGAATCTTCGAGGCGCGCGAGGCAGTGGCTGGTTTCGTCAGTCGCACCCTCAAGACTCAGGTCGACCCGACTGAGGTCGTCCTGGTGCCCGGCTCGAAAAACGTCCTCCTGTTCACCCTGCTCGCATGCATCGAGCCTGGCGACGAGGTCATCGTCCCCGACCCAGGCTATCCGGCCTACGCGTCCCAGGTCAACTTCATCGGCGCTGTGCCGAAGCCGGTGACACTGCGCGAGGAGAGCGGTTTTCGGATGGACCTCGACGAGCTGGCATCGCTGATCACGCCCAAGACGAGGATGCTCATCGTCAACACGCCTCAGAACCCGACGGGCGGCGTGCTGACCGAAGAGGACATCAAGTTCGTGTGCGACCTCGCGCACAAGCACGATCTATTACTCGTCTCAGATGAGATCTACAGCCAGCTCGTCTACGGATTCCACCACGTGTCGCCGCTGTCGCACCCGGGGATGCGCGAGCGCACGGTGCTGATGGACGGGCTTTCGAAGTCGTATGCAATGACAGGCTGGAGGCTTGGGTATGCGGTCGCTCCGAAAGCGCTGGCAGCCAAGCTCGACACGCTGATGATCAACTCATCGTCATGCGCCGCCGGCTTCACGCAGATGGCCGCGATCGAAGCGCTCAGCGCACCCGAGTCCGAGCACGCAGTGGCGCGCATGGTGAAGGTCTTCGAGCACAGGCGAAACCTGGTCGTGGACGGCCTCAATGCGATTCCGGGCATGCGGTGCGCGCGCCCGCAGGGCGCGTTCTATGCATTTCCGAACATCGAGGGCACCGGTTTCGAAGAGCACGAGCTGGCCGACCGCCTTCTGAGCGAGGCAGGTGTGGCGGTGCTGCCGGGGACAGCGTTCGGGCATGCGGGGAAGGGCTTCATCCGCCTCGCCTACACACAATCGGAAGACGAGCTGAAGCTCGGCCTGGACCGGATCGGGGAGTTCATAGCAGCCAACCAGCGTTAGGGGAGGACGCTATCGATGGATAACTGGAAGCTAACGCTCGAGCACCTGACCGCCTGCAACTGCGACTGGGGTTGCCCATGCATCTACGAAGCGCGGCCGACAGCCGCCTACTGCGAAGGTCTGGTGGCCTGGAAGGTGCTCGGAGGCTCAATCGAAGGCATCGATCTGAGCGGAGGCAAGTGGGCCACGGCGGTCAAGTGGCCTGGTGCCATCCACGAGATGAACGGCCGGGCGGTGGTTTTCGTCGACGACTCGGCGACTGCGGATCAGAAGCCGTTGATCGAGGCGCTCGCAACCGGTCAAGCGGGCGGCCCGCTGAAGACCTTCATGGGCACCTGCACGGGCGGCATCGACGTTCGCTCGGGCAAGGTAACCTGGCATTTCGACGGAAAGCGGAGCTCGCTCACAGTAGAAGGCAGCATCGCCCTGCAGATGGAAGCTGTCCTGAACCCGGTGACCCGGGATGAACATTTCGTGAGCGTCGATCTCGCCACCGGCCTGATGAACCAGCGCGAAGATTTCTTCTCCAGTCGCGACCTCACGGTCAACGCCGACGGCATCAAGTTCAACTACTCAGGCCGGCATGCCGCCACGTCTGTGGCCCGGTGGACAGGCCCGTAAGGTCCAAGGAAAAAAAGCTTGACCGCGACGCATCAGGTGGAAATCCAGGGGGACTCGCCTCGAAACGCGATGTCGTTGCTCGACCGCCGGGCGACCATCACTACCACGGTCCTGCTGCTTGTGCTCGCCGCGCTTGCGTGGTTTCTCACATGGCGGCAGGCCGGCGGAATGATGGTGGCGGACCTGACCGCGCCTCTCTTCATATCGATGTGGCTCACGATGATGGTCGCGATGATGTTTCCCACCATCGCACCCATGGTGCTTGCGCACCGCATGGTCGTTCTCAAGCGCGGCGAGGGGAACCTGCCGACCGTGGTTTTCGTGGCCGGTTACCTGTTCATCTGGACCGCGGTTGGGTTGATCCCTCTCGTTGCACTCTTCGCTTTTCAAAACGCGGGCCCTCAACTTGGCCTCAGGTGGCTCGAGATCGCCGCGGGCGCCGCGCTTGTGGTTGCAGGTCTCTACCAGTTCACGCCCTGGAAGAGTTTTTGTTTGAAGCAGTGCCGCACCCCGATGTCCTTCATCCTGACTCACGATTTTGGCGGAGGGTCTCTAGCGGCGTTCAAGGCGGGCGCCTCGCATGGGCTCTATTGCCTGGGTTGCTGTTGGGCGCTGATGGCAGTCCTGGTCATCGTCGGTCTGATGAATCTGGCGTGGATGGCAGTGGTCGCGGTTGTCTTTCTGACCGAGAAGAACTTGCCTTACGGTCCGGCGGTCAGCCGCGTCGTGGGTGCCTCCGTCGTCGCGCTCGGACTCGCGGTTGCGATCTTTCCAGGTTTGCTCGCCTGGCTGTCAGGAGGAATGCCGCCCTCAGGCGGTATGTAGGGGCGGCCTCTAGCCAGACCAGCTGAATGGGGCCGAGAACGCGCTTTTACCAGCGTTCTTGAACTCCATGCCGAACGCCTTGATCCGAGACTCGGTCGGATGGGCGATGGTCAGCGTCGAGTTCGATGGATGGGTCACTCCGGAGACCTTCGTCACATCCTCGGCGCCTTGCGCGACGTAGTCCTCGACCTGGATCGCGATGTCATTTCCAATCCGGATGCTGTGGCGCCTGCCATCGTCCTTGTACTCGATTGGCTGCT
>DATHDR010000274.1:0-5160 GCA_035318965.1 Verrucomicrobiia bacterium
CGACGATCGCGATCGCGAAGTCCCCCAATGCGAAGGTCAAGGTCGCGCACGTCTGGAACCTCGAGGTGCACCATCGCCATGGGCAGTGGGACGTCGAGATGCGCAGCGAGGCAGAGAAGCTCGTCGACGTTACCGTCGAACGGCTCTTCCACGCGGGGGTGATCGCGGAGCGTGAGATCTGCCGGGCGGACAGCAAGCATGTCGCGGCTGCCATCGCTTGCGCAGCCAAGGCATTCGATGCCGACCTGGTCGTCCTCGGCTCGCGCGGCCTTTCGGATTGGCAGTCGTTGGCCCAGCACAGCATCACCCACCAGCTGCTGTGCGGACTGGATTGCCCCGTGCTGATTGTTCGTGGCTCGGCGAGCGGCTCTCCGATCAAGGTATCGAAGGTTCTGCTGGCGATTGCGGGGGGTGACGACCTGGCGCCCGGTGTTCGGGCGGCTGTGGCCGTTTCGCATCCGGACGCGTCAGTAATGGTCGTGCACGTCGCGCAGGCAATTGTCGGGGTCCATGGCTTCGCCTACGTCGAATCTGGAGATGAGATCCGCGAGACGATGGCGCAGGCATGCCGACTGCTCGGCGACGCCGGAGTGGAAGTTCACGGTGTGGTCGCACACCAGGGCCCCGTTGCGAAGGCGGTGGCAGAGATCGCCAAGGACTGGAATGCTGACCTGATCGTGATCGGCTCCAGCCGCATGGGCGATATCGCCAGCCTGTTCCTGGGTTCCGTGTCGCACGACCTTCTCCACGTCGCGGATCGGCCTCTGCTCATCGCTGAGCGGGTGCCGGCATGACCAGCTTCCCTCGCCACCGGATCGTTTCGGACGTGATGACCACGAGTGTCCACGTGGCAAGCCCGCTCACGCCCTTCAAGCTGCTTGTCCGGGTGATCGAGGAGAACCGCATCAGCGCGGTTCCAATCGTCGATCAGCAGGGCATGCCTCTCGGAATCGTTTCCGAGTCTGATCTGCTGATGAAGCAGCGGCGCGTCGAGCTTGAATCCTCACACGACTTGCTCCATGTTCGGAAGCGGCGTCACGAACGAGCGAAGGCGGCTGGCATGGTTGCATCCGACCTTATGACCTCTCCTGCAATGACCGTCCCCTCGAACACGAGCCTCAGCGAAGCGGCCCGACTCATGCAAGAGAAAAACGTGCGGCGTCTTGTCGTGGTCGACCCCCGCGGCCGGATCGCCGGCATCGTGAGCCGCAGCGACCTTCTGCAGGTTTTCCTTCGCACCGACGACGAGCTGCGGGACGAGATCACAGGCGAGCTGATCCCTGCGGTTCTGCTGTCGCAGGACGACGTTGTCGGAGTCGAAGTGAGCTGGAATGTCGCCACACTCACCGGTGAAGTCGACAGGAAGAGCGACGCCGAGATCCTGGCCCGCTTGACCAAAGAGCTTGACGGTGTGGTAGGAGTCGTGAATCGACTCCGCTACCGCTGGGACGACACCGACAGTGTTGCGCCTCAGCCGGCGTCGCTCGACCGTGCGATCAGTGCGTAGCCGAAGGGATCGCTTTCCGGATCGGTTCTAGCTCGACCGCCTTCTCAAATGTTTTCAGGAAGGCCGCGACCACCCTGGGATCCAGGTGAGTTCCGGCCTCCCCTTCAACCACGCAGCGAGCATCCGCTCGGCTGCGGGCCTTTCGGTACGGGCGATCGGACGTGATTACGTCATAGGTGTCGGCGACTGCGACAATCCTCGCCTCGATCGGTATTGCGTCACCGATCAGGCCATGTGGATAGCCACTGCCATCCATTCGCTCATGGTGATAGAGCACCGCGAGAAGCTCGCGTTTGAAATGCCCAGCACGCCCCAGAATGCTGACGCCAATTTCAGGGTGAGTTTTCATCACCTTCCATTCCGACGCGTTCAGAGAGCCGTGCTTGTGCAGGATGGCATCCGGGATACCCAGCTTGCCGACGTCATGGAGGAGGCCGGCTCGAGCGAGCACTCGCTGGTCAGATGCCGTCATACACAGCTCGCGACCGATCTTTACGCACAGCTGAGCCACCCGGCGGTTGTGGCCCTGCGTCTCACGGTCTTTGACCTCAACCGCCGCCACCAGGGCACCGACAACCTCAACGTCGAATTGCTCGTCGTCGACCGAAACCTCAAGCTCGAGGGCGGTTTCCAGCACCGATCTCAGCGATCTGCCCTGAGCCCGCTCGAAAAGCAGCGCCCGAAATGCAAGCGCCACCGCCGCGAGCATCAGAAGGTGGTAGTACCACCATCCGAACGTCCAGACCCGAAAAAGGATCATTGCAGCCGCGGCGCCGGCTAACAAGACGAACGCCGCGATCAGGTTCGCCTGGCTTGGCAGGCGAGCAACGCGATAGCTGCTCGCCTGCCGTATGGCAGCGAAAAAGAACAAGGAGATGCTGCCGATTGCCAAGGCGGTGCTGTAGGGAGGCGTGGAAAGGGGCAAACGCGCGATGGACCACGTGTTGAAGATGGCTATGCCGGCATAGGCAGCCAGCCCGAGCGCAACAAAGAAGACGAGCCATCCAGCCGGCCAGAAGGGAAGCCGGCGCTCGAGTCTCGAGAGTCCGGGGAGGTAGCTGGCGGCGAAGAAGACGGAGGGGACTGCCAGGCTCAGATACGCGGAGGTTGCGACTGCGCTCCCCACGAAGAACTTGAAAAGGTTGGGAACGAGGATTCCGGGAGTCGTCAGGCCATGGACTGCAAAGATCGTCCCCATCGACATGAACCCAAGGCATAAGAAGAGGACACGATAGAGCCCGATCTGAATCGTCGCGAGCGCAAGGACTGCCGCGACCAGGCTGGCCAGGATCGAAGCCGCGGAGACGATGTAGAAGTGCTGGTAAGGAATCACCAGCAGCCCCCCACCTCTTGTTGCAGCCAGCGGCACAAAGCTCACGGGGATGAGAACGGCCAAGCTCACAAGGACGGCGGGCCAGGCACCACCAGGTCGGTTGGATGGCCTGAGCCGGGCAAGCTGTCCCGCCGCGGGCGTGGCCGCCAGCGAATCACCGCCCCGGATCCTGGGCGGTGCGGACAGGCCTATTGGCTTTTGTGCTTGCGTGACGGCCTCCCTTCCGACTTGCTTACCCTCTGCGGTTACATCAGCGATCTCGCCGCATCTTTAAAAGAACGAGCGAGTCAGGGTCCCGGGTCGATGGTCCTGGTCACTCCCGGTCCGTGGGCCCTTCTGTCGCCCTAGGAGTGGGTGGCTTTGCAATCTTCAGGGGCCGATTCCCGAAGCTGCCCGAAAGCTGGGGGCCCTACGGCCCTCGAAGGCCGCTGCCGACAGGAAGACGCTTGAGGCCGGCGACACAGCGCCAGCTCATTCAGGTTCACATCAAGAGAGGACAACACCATGAAAGCACTCGTGTATCACGGCCCCGGACAGAAATCCTGGGACACCGTAGCCAACCCGACCATCCAGTCTCCGACCGATGCGATCGTCAAGATCGATACCGCCACCATTTGCGGTACCGACCTTCACATCCTCAAGGGCGACGTGCCGGCCGTAAGGCCAGGCACCATCCTCGGCCACGAGGCTGTGGGCACCATCGTCGAAACCGGCTCGGCCGTCACCAACTTTCAGATTGGCGACCACGTCCTGGTTTCGTGCATCACCTCTTGTGGCAGCTGCCGATTCTGCAAGGAGGCCCGCTACGGGCAGTGCACCGGTGGCGGTGGCTGGATCTTCGGCCACCTGATCAACGGACTCCAGGCGGAGTACGCCCGCGTCCCATTCGCGGACAACTCCCTCTACAAGGTTCCGTCAGGACTCACCGACGAGCAGGTGTTGTTCCTGTCCGACATCCTTCCGACGTCCTTCGAAGTGGGCGTCAAGAACGGCGGCGTCCAGCCGGGCGACACCGTGGCGATCGTGGGGGCGGGCCCAATCGGCCTGTCGGCCGTCATGACCGCGAAGCTGTACACACCCGCTCGCATCGTCGTGATCGATCTCGACGACGGCCGCCTGGCGAAGGCCAAGGAGTTCGGCGCTGACATCACCATCAACAACAGCCGCGAAGATGCGGTCAAGCGGCTCTACGAGCTGACAGGCGGTCTCGGCGCCGATGTGGCCGTCGAGGCGGTCGGCATCCCAGCCACCTTCGAGCTGGCTGCCGAATTGATCCGAGCCGGCGGAACGCTCGCCAACGTCGGCGTTCACGGCAAGCCCGCGACGCTGCACCTGGAGAAACTGTGGATCAAGGATGTGACCATCACCACCGGGCTGGTGGACACTCGCACGATCCCGCAGCTCCTGTCGCTGATCGAATGCGGCAGGCTCGACCCCACCGTGCTGGCCACCCATCGCTTCTCAATGGACGAAACCATGAAGGCTTATGACGTGTTCGGCGACGCGGCGAAAACCCACGCGCTGAAAGTCGTGCTGACCGGCACACGAGTCTCCAGCGAGACGAAGTCGAACGTTGCAGTTACAGCCTCGGCTTAAGTCCACACCGGACGGGGCGACGTGCCCCGTCCACCTCGAACCCCACGGCGGACGAGTGGGAATCGACCTCTATTGGCTCCCGCTTGGCGCCGGAGGCAATTTTGTGCGCTTGAACGGACGCGTTTATGAGGCATTGAAGGCACGCCTGGATCGACGGCCGGCGTGTGATCTTTACCACTCCGCCCTGGAGGTCTTCGTGCCTGAGGGACGCTATGTCATCGAGAACACGCCGGTCATTGACGATCGTGGGCCAGAGCGCGGCGTAGTCGCAGAAGGCCCCGTGGGCGCCCGCTGGGCCGGCCGCTTTCGAATGTTTCGCTACGAGCTGCGCCGGTGGCGCGACGGAGTCATTCCCGATATCAGCGAGGCAGTCGACAGTCCGCGACGACTGAGCGAGGATCTAAGCGACGCACGACGGCTCCTCGAGCTGGTGCCGCAGATGCCCGCTCTCGTCTGGGGCCGAGACGAGGCGAGGACCGGTGCGATGTGGAATTCGAACTCGATGATCTCTTGGTTGATCGCGCGCACCGGACTTGACGCCGGATCGATCAAGCCCCCCGCAGGAGGGCGTGCCCCTGGCTGGAATGCCGGCATCGTGGTGGCGGCTCGAGAACCGGGCGTGGCTGCCGGTTACGCCGTGGTGGGATCCTCGAGTTAAGCATTCGCAGCACGCTAGGATTGCGTTTCGGGAAAACAGGCCGATGCCAACTTCAGTCTGGAATGG
>DATHDR010000275.1:0-2814 GCA_035318965.1 Verrucomicrobiia bacterium
CGCGGAGATTTACTTCGACTGAAGCAGCTGATTTATTGGCGACGGTGGGATGTTGGACCGTGGATCGCCACCACCGAGGCGCTTGAGCGGGTAAGGCAAGCCTGGCGTGACGGAGCTGCCTTGAATTCATGGTTCAGCACACACGTAGACGTCGAGTGATGGTGACGATCGAGGACGTGCGGAAGTTTGCGATGACGCTGCCGCGCACGACGGAAGGGTTGGTCCGCGGGCGGGTGAAGTTCTACGTCGGCCGGATCGTCTACGTGTCTTTTTCCCACGACGGAACCGTGATGGGGTTTGGGTTTCCTAAGGAAGAACGCGACTGGCTGGTGGGCGGGACCCCGGACAAGTTCATGCTGCCATCCGCGTCTGACATGCGATACCACTGGGTGCTTGTCCGCATGGCCGCGATCGACGAGGCCGAGATGCGCGAGCTGGTGCTCGATGCGTGGCGGATGGTCGTTCCGAAGAGAGTTGCTCTGGCTTACGAAGCCGCCTTCACGCCCCGCCCTTCTCCAGAACCGCGAGCAGGTCGCGCGCCGAAAGGAGTCCAACGGGTTCGCCATCCTGGTTGACGACGGGCAGGTGGCGAATCCCGAGCCTCGTCATCTTGACCGCCACGACGGCGACCTCTTCGTCAATGCCAACAGTCGCAGGGTCCGCCGACATGATGACTTCGGCTTTGGCCAGCTTCGGATTGACGCCGTCCGCGATGGCTTGCACCAGGTCCTTCTCCGTGACAATCCCCACGAGCCGGCCTTCGGAAATGACCGCAACAGCGTCGCAGTCGTCGACGCGCATGAGTCTCGCCACCTCGGCGACGGTGGTTTGCGGTTCGACCAAGAGCAGGCGTCCCGGCGGCACGTCTTTGACTTTCACCTTCACTCCACCTCGTACTTGACCGGCACCATGCGCTGCGAGCTTTTCGGGGGACGGTTGTAGCTGCGCTTTTGCCGGGCCGGAAGCTTGATGTTCTCGTGCGGCACCGGTTCAAAAGGGATGAGCGATAGAAAGTGGCTGATCAGGTTCAGGTGCGCGGCTCGCTTGTTGTCGGTTTCGACCACGTACCACGGGGCTTCCTTGATGTCGCAGTACGCAAACATCTGGTCCTTCGCCTCTGAGTAGTCGACCCACCGCGCGCGAGCCTGGAGGTCCATCGGGCTGAGCTTCCAGCGCTTGCTGGGGTCGTTGATTCTCGCGGTGAACCGGCGCTCCTGCTCGTCATCGCTGACCGACAACCAGTACTTGACCAGGAGAATCCCAGAGTTGACGAGCATTCGCTCGAACTGGGGACACGTGCGCATGAACTCGTCGTATTCGGCGTCGGTGCAAAAGCCCATGACGCGCTCGACGCCGGCGCGGTTGTACCAGCTTCGGTCGAAGAGGACCATCTCGCCGCCGGAGGGTAGGTGGGTGATGTAGCGCTGGAAGTACCACTGCGTCCGCTCTCTTTCGGTCGGGGCGGGCAGGGCCACGACCCGGACGTAGCGGGGGTTCAACAGCGCCGTCATGCGCTTGATCACGCCTCCCTTGCCGGCAGTGTCCCGCCCTTCGAACAGGACGACCACGCGCAGATTTCGGTGCCGGATCCACTCCTCGAGCTGGAGCAGCTCGACCTGGAGCCGGCGGAGCTCCTTCTCGTAGTCCTTTTTCGCGAGGTGGGTCGAGCGCGACGACCGCTCGGCTCTCTTCTTGTGTTTGGCCTTCTTGGCGTTCGCCATCAGGGCAGAAATGTAGCAAGCGCCGTTCGATTTGGGTTTCGGAGTGGCGTCAGCCGGTGACCTGGAAGAGTCGCCAGGAGCCGGGCAGTCCTTTCAGCTCGGTCGGCCCAAGGTCCTGGAACGCGATGCCCGAGCCGGCGACAAGGTCGTGCACGGTTCCGGAGACCAGAATCTCTCCCCGATGACCCAAAGCCGCGATCCGGGAAGCCACATGAACAGCCATACCGGCCAGCTTGTCCTGAAGGACCTCAACCTCGCCAGTGTGAATACCAGCTCGCACGTCGAGGCCGATGCGGTGAAGGCCGTCTCCGATTGCCAGCGCACAGCGAATCGCGCGGGCGGGGCCATCGAACGATGCGCAAAAGCCGTCGCCTGCGTTGTCGATCTCCCGTCCCCGATAGCGCTCCAGCTCACCCCGCACGACCCTGTGGTGGTGCTCAAGCAGATCTCGCCATCCCCGATCGCCCAGCTCCGCGGCTCGCCGCGAGGAGTCAACGAGGTCGGTGAACAGTATCGTGGCCAGCACCCGGTCGGGCTCTGGCCCGCGTCGAACGCCGGTCAGGAATTCCTCGACCTCGTCGAGGATGGCGGTCTGGCCTCCGACCCAGGGCAGATGGTCATCACCCGGGAGCTCCACGTATTTCGCCCCGGCGATCTGGCCGGCCATCCAGCGACTCCCGCCGACGTCGATGTCCCGATCGCCAGTCCGGTGCAGGATCAAGGTGGGGACGCGAATCGCGCCCAGCAATTGACGAATGTCGATCGCCGTATTCATGCGGCCAAGCGCCACGGCGGCACCAGGGCTGGCGCTCATACGGAGGTAGCGCGACCACCAATCTCGGAAGCGCTCATCCGCATTCGGTGCGAGGGTTTCGATGTCGGCGCCCGAGCCCCACTCCTCCTCAATCTGGCTGTACCACTGCTCCCTTTCTTCTGGTTTGGGCGCCCATGGATACGCCTCGTCCCAGACCCGCTTGGCATAGGAGCCGTACATCACGAGGGCCGAGGTTCGCTGCGGGAAGCTGGCCGCGAAAACCGCGCACATGGGCCCGCCCTCGGAGACCCCGAAGAGAGCAGCCCGCTCGGAGCCCGC
>DATHDR010000276.1:0-4966 GCA_035318965.1 Verrucomicrobiia bacterium
GTCGGAAACCTGGCTCGCCGGCAGGCGGCGGTCAACCCCGAAAACACCGTTTATTCGATCAAGCGTTTCATGGGCCGGAAGTTCTCCGAGGTCGCCTCGGAGCGAAAGATCGTGCCTTACGACGTGCGAGCCGGTAAGGACGACAGGGCAGTGGTCTGGATTCCGAACGCGAACAAGGAATTCACGCCGGAAGAGATCTCGGCGATGATCCTGCAGAAGCTGAAGACCGACGCCGAGGCCTACCTTGGCGAGAAGGTCACCGACGCCGTCATCACCGTGCCGGCTTACTTCAACGACGCCCAGCGCCAGGCGACCAAGAACGCCGGGCAGATTGCGGGCCTGAACGTCGTCCGCATCATCAACGAGCCCACGGCGGCCTCGCTGGCGTACGGCCTCGACAAGAAGGCAAACGAGACCATCCTGGTCTTCGACCTGGGTGGTGGCACGTTCGACGTTTCAGTCCTCGACGTCGGTGACGGCGTGTTCGAGGTCAAGTCGACCAACGGCGACACCCACCTGGGCGGCGACGACTATGACCGCCGGATCGTGGACTGGCTGGCTGAAGAGTTCAAGAAGCAGAACGGCATCGACCTGAAGGCCGACCGCCAGGCCCTGCAGCGGCTGACCGAAGCGGCCGAGCGGGCGAAGATCGAGCTCTCGAGCCGGCTCGAGACGAGCATCAACCTGCCCTTCATCACCGCTGACCAGACAGGTCCGAAGCACCTCGAGATGACACTCACCCGCGCCAAGTTCGAGTCGTTGACCGCCGACCTGACCGAGCGGTGCCGCGGTCCGTTCCTCGCGGCTTTGAAGGACGCGAACCTGACCCCGCAGCAGATCGACGAGGTCGTGCTGGTCGGTGGTTCCACCCGTATGCCCGTGATCCAGAAGCTGGTCAAGGACCTGCTCGGTGGCAAGGAGCCCCACAAGGGGGTCAACCCGGACGAGGTGGTCGCCATCGGCGCCGCCATCCAGGCCGGAGTGCTCAAGGGAGAGGTCAAGGACATCCTTCTCCTCGACGTCACGCCCCTTTCGTTGGGCGTCGAGACCCTTGGTGGCGTCATGACCAAGCTCATCGAGCGGAACACGACGATCCCGACCTCACGCTCTCAGGTCTTCTCGACCGCTGCGGACAACCAGACCTCCGTCGAGGTCCACGTTCTGCAGGGCGAGCGCGAGATGGCGCGTGACAACCGCACACTGGGTCGGTTCCACCTGGACGGAATTCCGCCCGCGCCGCGAGGCATGCCTCAGATCGAGGTGACTTACGACCTCGATGCCAACGGCATCCTGAACGTCAAGGCTCAGGACAAGGGCACCGGTCGAGAGCAGTCGGTGACGATCACCGCATCCTCGACGCTGGGCAAGGAAGAGGTCGAGCGGATGGTCAAGGAGGCCGAAGCGCACTCGTCCGAGGACCGCGCCAAGCGGGAGGAGGTCGAGCTCCGCAACCAGGCCGACCACATGATCCACCAGGCAGAGAAGGTCATCAAGGACAACGCCGAGAAGATCCCGGCCGACGTCAGGACCGAGGTCGAAGCCAAGCTCGAGTCCCTGAAAACCGTGGCCAAGGGATCGGACACGAACGCTCTGCGTAGGGAGATGGACGAGTTCAACGAATCGCTTCAGAAGATCGGTGAGCACATCTACCAGCAGGCCGGGGCCTCTGGCGGAGCCTCATCCGAAACCGCGCACGCGGACGGTGCGGAATCTGGTGAAGCAAAGAAGAAGGAAGAGGACGTCGTCGACGCGGACTACCGCGAAGTCAACTGAAACTAAGTTCCAGCTAAGGGCTCGGGCCGTGGTCCGAGCCCTTATTTTTTGTCGGTGATCCAGTACCTCCGGGCGCGAACCAAACTCTGGGGCGCGGCCGGGCTGTGGGCGGGGACCCTGCTCATCGCGTTCGATCTCTACGCCGCGGCCGTGACGTACATCCCGCAGTACCGGGTCCGCAATGACTTCCGGCTGATCTATGGCGCAGCGCTCACCGCCCTGCGCCATGGATACAGCCACCTCTATGACCTGTCCGCGCAGAAGGCGACCGTCGAGGGCCTTGGCGCCGGCTTCTACTGGTCTCCGTTCCTGAACCCGCCACCCCTCGTGTGGCTCGCCACGCCCTTCACGCTGGTTCCGTTCAACGTCGCGATCGTCTTGTGGACCGTGTTCCTGCTCGTGGCGGCCGTGTTGGCGTGGTACGTGGCCGCACCCGGCGGGTGGCTGACCCGCGCCGCCCACCTCGCACTGTGGCTTGGCGTATTCCCGGTCGCGTTCGGGCTCATGGTCGGGCAGCCGGTTGCCCTGGTTGCGGCGGCGGTCGCGGCTTCATGGTGGCTGGCCGATCGAAACCACCCTGTCCTCGCCGGCCTCGCCCTGAGCGTCATCGCAATCAAGCCCCAGGTCGCATTGCTCGTACCGCTGTGCTTGCTGGTCTCCGGCCACACCCGCATGTTCGGGAGCTGGCTGGTGGCGACCGGGCTGATGGTGCTCGTCGCCCTCGCTGCGCTCGGACCGGACGGCATGCACCGGTACAGCGACGTGCTCAGCCTGGCGTCGCAATGGGAGCCGACGCGCCGCTACGCAGTGGCGGGGCCGCTGGGACTGGGCCCGCAGATCTACGCCGTCCAGGCGATCGTGGTCGTTGCCGCTGTGGTGGCTGCCTGGCGCCATCGGCATGCCGGGGCGGAGGTGCCCATCGCGGCAGGCATCACCGCATCGTTGCTCTTCACCCCCTACGTCGGTTTTCAGGACTTCGCGATGCTCGTGGTGGCGGGATGGCTCGCCCTGCGCGCGCAACCATCGCCATGGCAGGTGGGCCTGCTGGTCGTGGGCTACGCACTGCTCGAGCTGGCGCTGCTGGTGCTGGCGATCCCGATCCTGCTGGCGGAGGCTGCCTTCTTGATTTCCCTGGCTATGCCGGCCGCAAAGCCCCCGCGCGATCTGCACGAGCTGCCTGTCGTTGCATGGAGCCGACGGTGAGATTCGAACTCACGACCTGCCACTTACGAGGCGGCTGCTCTGCCAGCTGAGCTACGTCGGCAAATTGGTCTGCGAAATCGCCTGAAATCACGCGTTCTCGCGGGCCCTTAGGCTAGCATCGAAGATGATGAGGACACTCGACGTCGAACGTCTCGCGGCCGGCGATTACGCCCTCATCAAGCCCTTGCTCGTCGAGCTCCATCTTGGCGAGCAGGTCCACTATTCGGACCATCCACAGCTGAGCCGCGGGGAGATCGAGCGCCACCTGACCGAGATTCCGTCGGCCTTTCGCGGCGAGAACGTCATCTATGCAGTCCGCGACGAGGTCGGCGAGATGGTTGGCTTCTGCTGGATCGTCCTCTATGACCCCGGAACCGGCCTGGAAGGCGAGGTCGCCGAGCTCTACGTGGCCGCTGAGCATCGGGGCCGGGGGATCGGCGACATGCTGGTCAGGGAGGCGGTCAGGCTCTTCGACGAGCGCCGCGTGACCCTCGCCTACGTGTGGACTCGCCCGGACAACGAGTCGGCCGTCCGCCTTTACCGCTCCGCCGGCTTCGAGACGAACCGGCAGCTCGTCATGACCTGGTACCCAAAGGACCCCCTCCAACCCCGCTGACACCCCCTACCTAAACTCAAGGGGTGAGACCGATCCTGCTCGTGGCCGCGGGCCTGCTCGTCACGGCCCTCGTCGCGGCGGGCGTCACGCTGGCCGTGCTTCAAGTGCAGTCCCGCACCAACCCGCAGCAGGTCAACCTTCGCTCCGGTGTGACGCTCACCGAGGACTCGGCCATCGTGCAGGCGGCGGCCCGCGCGAGGCCCGCGGTGGTGAGCGTGGTCACCCAGCAGCAGCCGGCCGTGTCCCGCGGCTCGGGCTACCTTGCCACGTCGGATGGATACATCGTCACGAACATCAGCGTGATTGCCGGCGCCGCTGGCATGACCGTCCTCGTTACCGGCGACACCAAGGCGCACGAAGCACGGCTGGTCGACTACGACTGCCAGACTGGCGTGGCCGTCTTGAAGATCGACAAGGTGAGTGGGCTGCCGACCCTTGCATTTGCCGACCCGAACGCGCTGGTTCAAGGCCAGGTGATCGTCGCTGTCGGCGGCCCTTTCGACGGCGGCGCCGTCACCCCGGGATACGTGAGCGCCATGCACAGGGTGGTTTCAATCTCCAATCCCTCCTCGGTCACCAAGCAGCTCGAGCTGAGTGACATCGTCCAGACCAGCGCCCGCATCAATGGTGGGACCTCGGGCGGACCCCTCCTGAACGTGCAAGGCCAGGTCATAGGCATCGCCATGGAGGCCCAGCCGGCTTCAGGACTGAGTGGTTTCGGCCTCAACGTGGCCGACATCCAGGACGTCGTCCAGCAGATCCTGCAGAGCGGCCAGGTCGTCGTTCCATCGCTTGGCGCCGCCAGCACCGAGCTCGGGCCCGAGATTGCGTCTTTGTACGGCCTTCCGGCGGGCAGCCAGCTCGTCACGCTGGAAAAGGGGGGGCCTGCGGCCGCGGCCGGCCTGCAGCCCGGTGACGTGATCACGCAGCTGGACGACGTCAAGCTCGACGCCGCGCACCCTCTGAGCCTGGTCCTGCGCTCGCGGTTCCACGCCAACCAGCGGGTGGCAGTCACCTACACCCGCGCGGGGGCCTCGACGCAAACACAGCTGACTCTCGCCCTGCAGCACCCGAGCTGTCTATGAGCAGGGTGGTGACAGGCGCCGTCCGCGAGCAGCTCGAGGATGCCTTGATCAAAGCTGTGAGAGCGCTTGGGGTCGATGGCGACCTGCCCGACCTCGAGCTCGGACGGGCGAAGGCGGCCGAGCGGGGCGAGTACGCCAGCTCCGCGGGCCTGAAGCTTGCGCGAGTCCTGAAGCAGCCGCCGGCGCAGATCGCCGGACGGCTGGCGGAAACGATCGTGGTCCCCGACGGCGCCGCTACGGTCGAGGCCGTCGGTGGCTATGTCAACTTCCGCTTCGCCCCGCAGTGGTT
>DATHDR010000277.1:0-2021 GCA_035318965.1 Verrucomicrobiia bacterium
GGTCGAAGGCCTGCTCGCTCAGCGGGACGAGGCGGGGGTCCATGTCGGCCACCTCCGGGTACAGCTCCGTCATGCCGGTGTCGACCAGCACGCGGGCGTCGAGATGGTCGATGACATGGACGTAGACCGGCCAGCGCTCGCCCTCGACGAGCAACTCGGCCACCAGCAGCGGCGTGATCGTGGGCGGCGTTATCACCAATCAACCTCTTAGGACGGTACGACTCCCGCCGCGAGGCGAAGTCATCGCTTCGCATCAATCGATGCCGAGGTCTCTCGACCAGCTAGCTCTTCGATGCGACTGCGCCGGTGGCGCTCCGAGCGACGGGAACGGCGCTGACGGAACCTAACGCACCGTCCGGCCTACTCGCAGCCTCCCCGTCGGGGGACATTCCCGCACGCTGGCGCAACCAGAGGTACGGACACCTGATCCCGCGCGCCTCGCGGACACCGGTGATCTTTGCGAACCGCAAGAATGGCCGCGTGGCGCTTCAACGGATGGACAACGTCGGCATCGTGGTGGAATCGCTTGATGCCGCTATCTCTTTTTTCGCCGAGCTGGGCCTCGAACTCGAAGGGCGAGCCATGATCGAAGGAGACTGGTCAGGGCGCGTCACTGGACTGCGCGACCAGCGCGTGGAGATCGCCATGATGCGCATGCCGGACGGCCACGGCCGGATCGAACTCTCGCGATTTCTCGCGCCGCCTGTCGTCGCCGATCACCGGAACGCACCGGTGAACGCTCTGGGCTACCTGCGTGTCATGTTCGCCGTGGACGACCTCGACGATACCCTCGCCCGGCTCCGCAGACACGGCGCGCAGCTCGTCGACGAAGTGGTCCAGTACGAAGACGTGTATCGGCTCTGCTACGTCCGAGGCCCCGAGGGCATTCTCATCGGGCTGGCCGAGCAGATCGGCTGACGACCGACACGCGCTCAGGCGTCATTCCCCAACACTGGCGCATGCGATGTCGTCAGCGCACCGCTTGATCGTGGTTGGCTCATCGCGGATAAGCTTTGCTGCGATTGAGCGTCTCATGGGTGGCGATGGGGGAGCGCACACAGCAGCGTTGCCCAGCGAGCAGGTTCTGCGCTGGGTGGCCGGAGTGGTCGGCGGGATGCGCGTCGTTTCGATCGAGAACGCCTCCCGCAGCACCCACCGTCCCTCTGGCACATTCCGCCTCCGATTCGAAGGAACGTCGGCCGCCGCTACTGACCTAATCCTGAAGGTCTCGGTGCCGCGCTGGATCACCGACGGCATGGTGATCACCAACGCCCGCGCCCTTCGGCTGGCCGAGACCCATGGCCTGGCCGGGCCGCGCCTGATCGCCGCCGATCTCGACGGGAGGGCGAGCGGAACCGTGGCTACCCTGGAGACCTTCCTGTCCGGCAGCAGCGGTTCCCCACCGGTGGTTTCTGCCGCCCGCCTCCGGGAAGCCGGAGCCGCAATCGCGAGGGTCAACGCCGCCGGCTTGGCGCCACAGGCCGACCTGCCGCACCGGCCCCGGCCGTGCGCCGCCGACGACCGAGCCGCCGACCGCCGGCGGGGCCGGACGCCGACGACACCCCTACTGAAGGAGGCCGACGAGCGGGTCAGGTCGCATGGCGTGCCCGCGGCCGCATCGGTGTTCCTGCATGGCGACGTCTGGGGCGGCAACATGCTCTGGGAGGGCGACCGTTGCGTCGCGCTGATCGACTGGAAGGGAGCCGGGGTTGGTGATCCGGGGGTCGACCTTGGCAGCCTTCGGATGCAGATGGCGCTTCAGTACGGCCAGGACGCGCCAGCCCAGGTGTTGGAGGGCTGGCCGCGACAGGCCGTGCGGGCGGCGATCGCGGTGCCCTACTGGGATGCCGTCGCCGCGCTCAACACGCCGACCGTGATCCACGGCGAGTGGCTCCCGGGGTTCGCCGGCGACGGTAGCCCGCTGGACACCGCGGCAGTCACGGAGCGCCGCGACGCGTTCCTCCGCGCCGCCCTCGATCAGCTTCCGACACGAATCAGCTGACCGCGGCGTTGCAGACACG
>DATHDR010000278.1:0-3502 GCA_035318965.1 Verrucomicrobiia bacterium
ACTACGACAACGGCGCGACCGGCGGCTGGCATGCAGGCATCACCGGGTCATTCCTGGGTGGCACCTATCTCATCCCGAACTTCGAGCTCACCGGCTTCGAGGTCGCGACGAACAAGACTCCGGTCGACGCGTATCGCGCGCCGGGCGGGCCTCAGGCCTACTTCGCGCTCGAGTCGGCGATGGACGAGCTCGCGACCTCACTGGGGATGGACCCGATCGAGCTCCGGCTGCACAATGCCTCACGCGAGGGCGACCTGACCGCCGACGAGAGTCGCTGGCCGCGGATTGCGATGGTCGAATGCCTCGAGGCGGCGCGCCGGCATCCCCTTTACACCGCGCCTGTCGGCGCTGGTGAGGGCGTGGGCATAGCGCTCGGCTCGTGGGGCGGCGCACGCTCGCCTGCGGCCGCGGGCTGTCGCGTCGAGCCGGACGGCACCTTGGCGATCTTGATCGGGTCGCCAGACATCAGCGGCTCCTCAACCGGGCTCGCGCTGATCGCAGCGGAGGCGTTTGGGATCTCGCCAGAGAAAGTGCGCGTCGACATCGGGGACACGTCGGTGGCGCCGCAGGGCCCGATGGCCGCGGGCAGCCAGGTCACCTACAGCGTGGGCGGGGCCGTCTACGAGGCGGCGCTCGAAGCAAGGCGCCAGCTCCTGGAGGTCGCCACCGAAGAGCTCGAAGCCGCGCCTGAGGACCTGGAGATCGTCGACGGCCGCGTCGCGGTGAAGGGCGTTCCCGAACGCTTTGTCGAGATCACCCGGCTGGTGGCCTTGAGCACTGAGTTCATGGGTCGCCACCGGCCCATCAACGCGATGGGACGCTCTGCTGTGCAGAGCGCGTCGCCTGCATTCACCGTCCACATCGCGCGAGTTCGCGCCGACGCTGAGACCGGCGCGTTCCAGCTGACCGGCTACGCCGCGATACAGGACGTCGGACGGGCCATCAACCGGCCGGAGGCGGAAGGGCAGGTGCACGGGGGCGCGGTGCAGTCCTTGGGGCGCGCGCTGGGCGAACAGATGGCCTACGACGTGGACGGCCAGCTGAGGAGCGGCAGCTTCCTCGACTACGAGCTGCCCACCGCAGACCAGGTGCCGGAGGTCGACGTGGAGCTGGTTGAGGTTCCGTCGCCAGTCGGGCCGCTAGGAGCAAAAGGAGTCGGAGAACCGCCGGCGATCCCCGGCGCAGCCGCGCTGGCCAACGCCCTGGCACGCGCGACGGGCATCAGAGTGCGAGAGCTGCCGATTGACCGTTCCCTCCTGGCGGGAGCGGGGCCGATCGCCTGCTAGGTGAGCGAGCGACGCCAGGCCGACCGCAGGGCCGCGCTGCCGGTGACCGGCGACCGCCGTCATGGCTCGTCACTTCGCGCGTACGTCGCCCGAGCGCTTCCCGGCTACTCTCCGATTCTCGTCAGCAACCGCGCCCCGCATGAGCCCAGGCTGGAAGGAGGCTTCAAGCGCGGAGCCGGAGGGGTGATCACCGGCCTGCTCACTCTGGCCGATGCGACCGGCGCGGATTGGGTGGCGTGCGCTCGAAACGACGCCGAGCGCGAGCTGGCGTCCAAAAACGGTTCGCCGGTCACCGTCCCTCTGATGCACTCGATCGGCCGCCTGCACTACGCGATGCCGAGTCGCGAGCAGTACGAGATGTACTACGCGGTGTTCGCCAACCCGGTGCTCTGGTTCATCCAGCACTACCTGTGGGACCTTGCGATCGAGCCCGTCATCGACGACCGCATCCACCAGGCGTGGACGGAGGGATACGTGGAGGTCAACCGCCAGATGGCGGCCAAAACGGTCGAGGTCGCAAAGTCGGCCCGCGCTCGGCCGATGGTGCTGGTCCACGACTACCAGCTCTACCTGGTGCCTCGGCTGGTGAGGAAGGAGCTTCCGAACGCGGTGATCCAGCACTTCGTGCATGTGCCATGGCCGACGCCGCAGTACTGGAAGGTGCTGCCTAAGCGCATGCGCGACGCGATCCTCGAGGGACTGCTCGGATGCGACATCGTGGGCTTCCAGTCAAGCCTCGACGTGCGCAACTTCCTCCTGACATGTGAGGAAAACGCCGGTCTGCAGGTGGATGAGAAGGAGCGGGCCGTGTTTGCCGGCGGGCGCGTGGTTTACGCGCGCCACTACCCCATCTCCATCGACGTCAACGCGAACGTGCGCATGGCTGCGTCGCGCGGCGTCAAGCGGCAGGAGCACAAGCTGGCCACATGGCGACCGCAGCGTCTTATCGTGCGCATCGACCGCACAGACCCGTCCAAGAACATCGTTCGCGGCTTCATCGCGTACGAGAAGCTGCTTCGATATCACCCGGAGCTGCACCGCCAGGTCCAGTTCTGGGCTTTCCTGCAGCCTTCGCGTCAAGACATCGCCGCGTACAGCCGCTACCTGAGACAGATCCGCCAGGCGGCCGGGCGCATCAACAGCGAATTCGGCTCAGAGAACTGGCAGCCGGTCCGCCTGGAGATCGCCGAGAGCGAGCGAAAGGCGATCGCGGCGATGAAGAACTTCGACGTCCTGCTGGTCAACCCGGTGTATGACGGGCTCAACCTCGTCGCCAAGGAGGGGGCGCTCGTCAATGCGACCGAGGGCGTGATCGTGCTGTCCGAGAATGCGGGCGCGCATGAGGAGCTTCGAGGCCACGTGCTGTCGATCAACCCGTTCGATGTCGAAGCCACCGCGGAAGCCCTGTTTGCGGGCCTGACCATGTCGGCGGCAGACCGGCACCGTTTGAACGAGGGCGCGCGCGAGGTCGTGCGGGCCAACGACATCGCTCGCTGGATCAGCAACCAGGTGCAGGACCTGCGGGACCTGGTCGCGCCCGGCCATGGCGCCCAGGTCCACCTCGCGACCCCCGACCGGCTTTAGCGGCGTCCCCGTTCCGTCCTGGTCGCCACCGCCAACAGCCCGCTCAACACTGCGCCCTCGAAGAGTCCGTAGAGGATCGAGCGCGGGATCGGTTGATTGAACGGGCCGATGTTGATCAGGAAGGTCACGACGGCAAATACGGGAAATGACAGCGCCAGCTGCTTCCATGTATCCAATCCCTCCCACCACCGAACAACAAGCGGTGGTGGCTTCGGAGTGGGCGCTTGGTTCAACTTAGGCGGGGCCTACTGCTCGCCGCCGGCCTCTGCCCACTCGACGATCTCGTTGAGGAGGGCGACGACCTCCCGCGGGCCGTTGACCACGATGTCGCAGCGGTCGAAGAGATGAGCCGGCGCCTCGGGAGAGGCCACGCCGACGCAGGTGTGCGGCACCTCGAGCGAGCCCACGTACTCGAACATCGACCTGTCGTTCTCATCGTCGCCAAAGCAGACGACGCCGCCAGGGTCCTCCCCGGGGAGAAGGGCTGCCAGCGCGTTGCCCTTGCCGGCGTTTGGAGCGTGAACCTCGATCACCTTGCGTCCGAGATCCGCCGCCAGTCGCGGGCCGTCGAGCAGGGGCTGGATGAGCGCGAGCATCTCCTCACCGCTGACTTCCGCGTTCCGAAAGTGAAT
>DATHDR010000279.1:0-6499 GCA_035318965.1 Verrucomicrobiia bacterium
CTTTCTAGTGCCCCTCCGGCGTGGCCGGGGCGACCGGGCTCCGCCCGGTCGTGACTTTGTCTCTTTATCCCCTAGCGTCGCCTTGCTTCAGACTCTTAATCAAGTCCCAACCGTATACCGGAGGGTGAGCAGCCCCGTCGCGAAGCGACCGGGCGATGAGCGGGAACCATCCGGGTTCCTGCTCATACTTTCTAGTGCCCCTCCGGCGTGGCCGGGGCGACCGGGCTCCGCCCGGTCGTGACTTTGTCTCTTTATCCCCTAGCGTCGCCTTGCTTCAGACTCTTGATCAAGTCCCAACCGTATACCGGAGGGTGAGCAGCCCCGTCGCGAAGCGACCGGGCGATGAGCGGGAACCAGCCGGGTTCCCGCTCATACTTTCTAGTGCCCCCACATGGCGCGTTCTGCGTGCTGGACAGTCTCGGCGCCGTGTTCGCCGGTGCGAATCCGGACCGCGTCCTCCACGGGGACGACGAAGATCTTCCCGTCCCCCACCTCGCCGGTGCGCGCTGCGACGGCCATCTTGTCGACCACGGTCTTCACGATCTCAGACCGCATCACGGCCTCGATTTTCAACCTCGGACGCAGTGAGATGTGGACGGCCGCACCGCGGTACTTCTCCGTGTAACCGCGCTGGGCGCCGCACCCCTTGACCTCGGTCACGGTGACACCTGACACGCCGCACTCGTCTAGCACGTCCTGAACTTCCTGCAGGCGTTCGTGGCGAATGATCGCCATGACCATCTTCATGCTGACGCCACCCCCTGCGTCGTCGACACAGGTTCATGCGCGGGATGCGGATTCACGGTTGGTGTATCGGCCGGGCGGTAGACGCCGCCCGGTACGGGCATGAACGACTCTGGGTAACCCCACATGCCGTGCTCGCTGATATCCAGGCCCTCCATCTCCTCGCGCGCCGAGACGCGGAGGCCGACGGTCTTCTTGATCATCCAGAAGAGCCCGTAACTAAGAACAAAGACCGTTACGAATGAAGCCCCCACCGCGATCGCCTGCGCTCCGAGCTGGTGGAAGCTGCCGGTGTAGAAGAGGCCGCCCTGTCCGACGCCATTGAACTTCGCCAGCGCGGGGGTCGTGAAGAGACCGCAGCTGAGGGTGCCCCAGATGCCGGCGAGTCCGTGCGCCGGCAAGGCGCCCACCGGGTCGTCGAGAACCCGATCGAGGGCGAGCACGCCCACGACGACGATCACTCCCGCTACCGCACCGATGACAACACCGGCCCACGGCTCGACATAGCCTGAGGGTGCGGTGATCGCCACCAGGGCGGCGATGGCGCCGTTGCCGATCATGCCGACGTCCATCGTCCTGGTGATGAGGTAGACAGTGACCAGGGCCGCCACCGCGCCACCCGCTGCGGCGAGGTTGGTGACCACCACGACGTCCGCGAAGTGCAAGTTGGTCGCGTTCAGGGTCGATCCGGGGTTAAATCCAAACCAACCGAACCAGAGGATCAGGACGCCCAGCTGGGCGAGGGGCATGTTGTGCCCTGGGATCGCATTCGACCTGCCCTTCTCGTACTTCCCGATTCGTGCGCCCAGCAGAAGAAGGCCGGCCAGCCCCGCCGTCGCGCCGGTCAAGTGGACGACTGTCGACCCGGCGAAGTCCTGCGAGCCGAGGGTCGCCATGAGGTATCCGCCACCGAACAGCTGGTGGCTGATGAGTGGATAGATGAAGGCAGCAAATGGAACGCCGAACAGGATGTAGACGATGAACTTGGTCCGCTCCAGCATCGTCCCCCAAACGATCGCTAGTGAGACGGCGCAGAACACGAACTCAAAGAACCACTTACCGGCGGCAGGCACGGTGCTGGCGGCGATCGCGGGCAGGTCCATCGTCGAACCCGGGCTGAAGGTCGGGAAGAAGCCGCTGCCCCCGATGAAGGCAAATGCCCCGCCCGCTCCGAACGCCAGGCCAAACCCGACGCCCCAGTACGCGATCGAGCTCACGCTGAGGTTGGTGATGACCTTGGCCACCACCGTGCCGACGTTCTTCATCCGGCTGAAGCCGACCTCGAGCATCGCGAAGCCTGCCTGCATGAACATGACGAAGCACGCGGCCACGATCACCCATACCGTGTCGGCCGCGACGCCTGCGGCCGAGGTCGCGGTGGTGTCATCCGCGAAGGCCGCGACCGGAACGAGAGCCGCGAGCAGAGCAATTCCTGAGGCGAGGCCGAGCCTCGTCAGGTGAAACTTCGGTCTGGACAACGAACGTCACCTCCCTGAGTTGATGGGGTCAGGCTAAGGGCCCACAAGGTCGGCTAGAAACGTGTGATCCAAACGAACGTGCTGCGGACCTCTCGTGCGAAGGGCACAAGACTGGCCGGCCTGTGGATATCCTTTGTCGTGTGCTCCACACATAAAGACCGCGTTCGGATTCGTGAGGATGGCACCGTGATCTGCACCCGAGCCGTCCATACGATTGGTCAAGAGCCCGTCAGGTCCACCAGAGGTCGAGGGTTCATGGAGGGTGTTCATGGCGATACAGACGAAGTCGGGGAGCAAGACCAGTCCGCGCGAGGTGATCGAGCGCGCAAAGGCTGAGGGCGTCGAGGTTGTTGACGTCCGGTTCATCGATCTGCCCGGGACGTGGCAGCACTTCAGCCTCCCGATTGGAGAGCTCGAAGTCGACAGCTTCACGGACGGCCTGGGCTTCGACGGTTCCAGCATTCGCGGGTTCCAGGCGATCGATGAGAGCGACATGCTGCTCATCCCTGACCCGGACTCGGCGACGATCGACCCAGTCCTCACGCACAAGACGCTGTTTTTGATCTGCGATGTCGTCGACCCGATCAGCCGGCAGCCCTACTCGAGGGACGCACGCTTCATCGCCAAGAAGGCTGAAGAGCACCTGCGGAAGTCCGGAATTGCCGACGTGAGCTACTGGGGACCCGAGGCTGAGTTCTACCTCTTCAACTCACTCCGCTTCGACCAGAATGCGCACAGCGGCTACTACTACATCGACTCCGAAGAAGGGATCTGGAACTCGGGCAAGAACTCCGAGCCCAACCTCGCGTTCAGGCCGCGGCACAAAGAGGGCTACTTCCCGGTGCCGCCGACGGACAAGTTCCAGGACCTGCGCTCGGAGATCATGCTCAAGCTGCTCGAGGCCGGCGTGCGGGTCGAGGTCCAGCACCATGAGGTCGGCACGGCCGGCCAGGCGGAGATCGACATGCGCTTCGACTCGCTCACCACGATGGGCGACAAGATGATGGTCTTCAAATACATCATCAAGAACGTCGCGGCGCAGCACGGTTACGTCGCGACCTTTATGCCGAAGCCTCTCTTCCAGGACAACGGGTCTGGCATGCATGTGCACCAGAGCCTCTGGAAGGACGGCCAGAACCTGTTTGCCGACAAGGCCGGGTACGCCGGCCTGAGCGAGATGGCCGTGCATTACATCGGCGGGCTGCTGAAGCACGCGCCGGCGCTGCTCGCGATCTGCGCACCCACGACGAACTCATACCGTCGCCTCGTCCCCGGTTATGAGGCCCCGATCAACCTCGTCTACTCCAAGCGCAACCGCTCGGCATGCGTGCGGATCCCGATGTACTCGACCGACCCGAAAACAAAGCGAGTCGAGTTCCGTTCGCCGGACCCGGCAGCCAACCCATACCTCGCGTTCTCTGCTTGCCTGATGGCCGGCCTCGACGGCATCAAGCACAAGATCGCTCCGCCGGAGCCAGTGGACAAGGACATCTATGAGCTCGAAGGCGAAGAGAAGGCGAAGATCAAGTCCGTGCCCGGCTCACTCGCGGAGTCGCTCGACGCTCTGGAGAAGGACCACGCGTTCCTGCTCGAAGGCGGCGTCTTCACCAAAGACGTGATCGACACCTGGATCGATTACAAGCGCAAGAAAGAGGTCGACCAGGTCGCACTTCGGCCGCACCCGTGGGAGTTCATGCTCTACAGCGACGTCTAGACAACACTCTCCAGGAGGGCCTCGGAGAAATCCGGGGCCCTCTTTTTTTACCTCCCCGCCCGCAGGGGAGGTCGGCGCTGCCCGCAGGGCACCGCCGGGTGGGGGTACGTTCAGGGCTCCTTGCTACATTCCCAGCATCGCTCGCGCGCGAAGGGCGATTGAGATTGCGACCCGCGTTTCGGGGTCGTCGAGCTGCAGGCCGGTGAGCGACTGGATGCGCTCCACGCGATAGGACATCGAGTTGATGTGAATCCCGAGGTGGCGTGCGGCCGCCCGCCGCACCCACCGCGCCGCGGCCAACGCCTCCAGCGTCTCGAGCAGCGGCGTGTCCCGCGACTGTGCGTACTGGAGCAGCGTGCCCAGCAGCTCGTTGACGAACCGGCGCAGCGCATCCGGGCTCTGCACCTCCAGCAGCAACCTGAACGCGCCCAGCGAGCGGTAGGAGGCGACCCGCCCGCGTCCACCTGCCCGCCGCGTCAACCGAAGCGCCTGGCGGGCTTCGATGTGCGATCGCGCAAGCTCGCCGACTCCGTTCGCCAGGTTGCCGATGCCGACCGATGCCGTGCCCGGCTTCATGACCGGCGCCGCGGCGGCGAGCACCTGGCCCGCCAGCTTTTCGACCGTGGCCAGGTCGGCCGCCACCTCATCCGGGATCAGGAACACCGCGGAGGCCGATCGCACGATAGTCAGCGTGCCGGGCAGCCGCGACCGGATCACCCCACTGAGGGCGGCGTCCAGGCGGTCCAGCTCGCCCCTCGCGCCGAGCGCCGCCTCGGTTTCATCGTCATCTGGTTCGAGGACGACCACCCAGGCGCGCTGTGGCAGCCGGTGACCCAGTCTTTCCGCCTGACGCGCGACGCGTTCCGCCTCGTCGGCTTCCAGGCCGCCGGCCAGGACCTCTTCAACCAGGTCGCCGCGCAGCCGGCGCTCGACCTCGGCCGCCGCCCGCTCTTTCGAGAGCTCCAGGGCAAGCACCGTCGAGCCATGCTCCAGCGCGCGACGCCGTCCTTCCGAGTCCACCGTCTTCTCGTCCACACCGACCGCCAGCATTCCCAGCACATCTGACCCTGCACGAACCGGGACGACGTCCAGCGCGCGCGGGGGCCGGCCGGCGTTGATCCTCACTTCGCGAGCGCCGGCCTGGCCGAGTGGGCTCGGCACGTGGATACGCGGCGGCATGCCGTCTGACGATTCCCCTACTCCGCGCACCCTGTAGCCATCTGGTGAGTAGAGGGCCGCGTGGCCGCCGGCGAGCGAACCGACGACCTCGAGGATCGAGCGAATTCCAGCGCCCTCGAGAGAGAGCTTGGTGAATCGCTCATGTATGTCGTGCGAGAGCTGGATCTCGGCGAGCTGCACCTCGGTCCGCCGCTGCAGCTCGCTGCGTTCGAGGATCCCCGCCACCTGCCCTGCGATCGCGCGCAGGAAGTCGATGTCACCTGAGTTGAAGTCGCGCTGCTCGGCGCTCTGCACGTTGAGCACTCCGACCAGTCGCGGCCCTGACTCGATGGGGACGGAGAGCATCGAGTGAAAGCGATCCTCGTCAAGGCCCGGCACCCACTTCCAGTGAGGTTCCTTGCTCACGTCAGGGACGACTGCGGGCCGCCGGCTCTCCGCGACCCAGCCGGTGATTCCCTCACCCACCGGCATGACAACCTTGCCGACCATCCTCTCGTTGAGGCCGTTGGTTGCCGTCAGCAGGAGCTCGCGGCCCCGCCCCGTCAGCAGGTACAGCGAGCAGACGTCGGTGCCCATCGCCGACGTCGCCTCGCGGATGATCAGGTCGAGGAGCTCGTCGGGGCGCTGGGTGGCCGCGGCCGCTTGTGCGAGCCGAACCAGGAAGCTGAGCTCGCGGGCGGCCAGGCTGGAATCGCCACTGGCTGTGGTGGTCGCCACGTCGACATCGTTGACCCTACGGCGGCTCTTCAACTTCGTGTTAACAACACAATCGTTGCCCTCACGCCTAGTGTGACTCATACAGTCGCTGAGTGAGCCGCCCAATCCCGCCAGAGGGGGTTAGGCTAGGCGCAAGCGTGACTTCACCTCACTTGAACCCCCATTACGGTCAGTGGCGCGAGCATTTCGCAGGCGTCGACCTGCCCGTGCCGATCGCTGGCGGAGGCACCGTGACCGGGATCAACTTTGACAACGCGGCCAGCACCCCGCCGCTGAAACGGGTTCGCGATGCAGTTACCGGATTTTCCGAGGTCTACTCGAGCGTTCACCGCGGCACCGGATATAAATCGCGCCTCGCCACGGAGGCTTACGAGCAAGCCCGTGAGCTGGTGGCCCACTTCCTCGGCGCAGACGACCGATCGCAGGTCGTCATCTTCGTCAAGGGCACAACCGATGCTTTGAACCGGATCGCGGCCGAGCAGGCAAGGCTCGACGGCCGCCAGGTGCTCGTGACCGAGATGGAGCACCACGCCGACCTCCTTCCCTGGCGACATCGCAGCGGCCACGTCATGGTCGGCCTCTCGGAAGACGGCCACATCGACCTCGATGCGATCGAGCATGCGTTGAAGGCGGGCGGCGGAAACATCGGCCTGGTCGCCGTTTGCGG
>DATHDR010000280.1:0-2039 GCA_035318965.1 Verrucomicrobiia bacterium
GTATTGTCCTGCCGCAGTCATTACGAGCGGAAGTAAAGCACAAAATCGACAAGTGGTCAATACCACTTGTGCCAGGTTGGCGGTTTCGCTACAGGCCGAATGCCATACCTATATCGACCAGCCAAAGGGACTTCACGATCCTGGGCTCGTTTGGCCGGCGATCAACGTCACATTCCGAGGACGGTGCGCATGGCTGCGACACCGACTGGGGTACCACCCTCATCGTTGAAGGCCCGTACGGTGCGATTGAAGGCGGGGCTACCAAACTGGAATAGGCTGCGCCGAGAGCCCTTGAATGGTCACTGGCCGCGCGGTCTGTTCCAGAAACTGTTGCTTGTCGACTAGCGACCCATCGGGTTGGACCATAGAAAATCCTCGGCGGTCTGAATTCAGATTTTGGTCGGCCTCGGGATTTCAACCGGGGCCCGAACTTATCGGTGCGGCGATGCCATCCATGGGTGGCGAGTAGGTACGTCGTGTTCAATCCCGGTCGAGCACACCTGGCTCAGTGGGATCATCGACAGCAATCGAAACACTCGGGCCAAAGTCTCATGCCGGCTACTCATCTAGAAAGGCGAGGGTGGCCGCGGCGAACAGTGGCGAATTGAAGATGTTGTAGTGAGTTAGGCCAGGAAGGATCGCGAGCGCGTGACCGCCCTTTGGCCGCCCCTCACCCATCCAGCCGCCATCGCGGAGACCGCCACCGAGCAGTTTGAACACTTCGACGTAGTGGCCCGGCGGGGCCATGTCAGCGTCGGCGGCGACCACGAGCGTCGGCACCTGGAGTCCGCGGACCTCCTCGGTGAAGTCGAAGTCCTTGGACATTGCATCGCCGATCTTGCCGAGCAGCCGGGGGAAGTCCTCTGGGTGTGGTGCGACCCGCTGGTACAGCTGATACATCGGTGTGTCTTTCATGAATTCGATGGCCGCCGCGTTGACCTGTCCCTGCTGTGCCCGCATCTCCGGATAGATTGCATCGGGCCGTATGTTCGCTGAGACCATAACTAGCCGCCGGACCTTGGCCGGATACATAGCTGCCGTTTGGAACGCCACCCCACCGCCGAGCGAGTAGCCCACCAAGTCCGGCGTGGCCAACTGGAGATGGTCAATGAGCGCCGCGATGTCGCCGGCCATCAACCGGATGTCGATCGGTCGATCGATGTCAGCCGTACGGCCGTGTCCTTGCAGGTCGACGGCGACGACCTGATGGCGCTCCGCGAGCAAAGGCAGGACAAGCCCGAACATCTCGCCCGACCCAAGTCCGCCATGAAGCAGGATGAGCGGCCGCCCGCTCCCGTGAGTCTCGTAGTAGAGGTTGATGCCGTTGACCTCGGCGTACTGGCCGGTGGCCTTCGCGTGTGTGGTCCAATCGTCGGTCATCGTCTGCTCCTTGCGTGAATGAGAAGTCGGGTCCTGCTGGAGATAGAGACTCCTCGGCCGCCCGGAACTCATCGGTGCGCAGGGAGACGGAGGGTCTCCAGTCAGCGATCAAAGCGCCAGCGGGTCGCACCGTGCGGCTCCTTGGTTGCGACTCCAGCGGCCGCGGTTGCAGTGACTGCGTAGAGATCCCACGGTCCGCGCCCGGCGCTAGGCGCGCTGAACTCCGCCGCGATCGCTCCGCCGCTCGCGCGCGCCGGCCAACCGAGGGAGGCGTAGAGATTGGCCACGCGCTCCAGCTTCCGCATATCGGTCACCCTGCGGGCACTGCCTTCAACTACAACGTCGATGTCGTCTAACGACACCGAAACTGCGTAGTTCGCCTTGGCGGCGAGGTTTCGGCTTTTGCGAGTTCGCGGTCCGCTGGTGAAGTAGAACTGGTCGTCGGCCCACAGAGTGCCCACCGCTGCGAGGTGGGGCCTCCCATCTAGTGCGGCTGTGGCTAGCCAACAAGTCCGGCCGCGCCCCCTCGCCCGCTTGCGCCTCAAGCTGGTGCGCCCGTGACTACGGAATCGGCTCGTGTCCATAAATGTAAATGTCCAGGTTCTGCTCGTCCATTTCCAACTCATGCGTCTGACAACCGATATGACGATCGAACACCG
>DATHDR010000281.1:0-5013 GCA_035318965.1 Verrucomicrobiia bacterium
CGACAAACGCGCTGCGGGCGATGATCAGGATGCGCCCGTAACGTTCCGACCAGACGCCCCAAAAAGGGACCAGCGGCAGGCCGAAAAGGAAGAACGCCGCGTTGAGGTACCCGGTCCAGGCCGGCACCTCTGCCGGCGGCACGTGCACCGTTCCGAGGTAAAGAGGCAGGAATCGGAAAACGTGAGAAACGGTTCCCGCCTCGATCGTCGAGGCGATCCCGAAGAGCACGAGCAGCGTGATCCACCCTGATGCTCTGCGGGCCGAAGTTGGTGCCGTCGCCGACATGACAGCGGACTATAGAAGGCGAACGCGTTCGCCCTGTGCGAGAAACCCTAAAGACCTCCGTTAAACCGGATAGCCGATGAGTGATCGTGCCTCAAAGGTCGGGGTGAGTGGCGAATCGCGCCCGGTGAGCATGCTGCCATACGTGCTGCAACTCACTGTGGTCGCTCTCGCCTACTGGTTCGCGGCCAGCGTGAGTTTGAGGCTCGCCCTCGTTCACGGTCAGGTGACACCCATCTGGCCCCCGACCGGAATTGCGCTCGTTGCGATTCTCGTGCTCGGTCGGCGGGTGTGGCCGGCGATATTCCTGGCAGCCCTGGCCGTCAACCTCCCGATCGGTCCCTCGACATTGGGTGCGGCGTCCATCGCGGCCGGCAACACCCTTGCGCCATTGGCCGCCGCGGCCCTCCTGAAACGGGCTGGTTTCCGGATCGAGCTGGACCGCCTGCGCGATGCCGCGGCCCTCATCGTCCTCGGCGCATTAGCCATGACGATCAGCGCGACCGTGGGTACTTCCGTTCTGTTGCTGTCCGGCGCTGCACCAGGCGACAGCTTCTGGCCGACCTGGGCGGTCTGGTGGACCGGGGACGCCATGGGAGTGCTCCTGGTTGCGCCCTTCCTCCTCAGCCTGCTGCCCAAAGCGCGAGCTCCGGCGCTCACGCCGCGCATGGCCGTGGAGCTCGGTGCACTCCTGGTTGGGATTGGCATCCTGACTTTCGTGCTCTTCGAGAACCGGCTGCGCCTCGAGTACCTCGTCTTTCCCCTGATCATGCTGGCGGCCTGGCGATTCCACCTGCGCGGTGCCGCACCCGCTGCTCTGATTGCCTCGGGCGTCGCGATTTGGTCGGCCGTGCAAGGAACCGGCCCATTCGCCACCGAGACGCTGGTCCAGAAGATGATCACCCTGCAGGCGTTCAACGTTTGCGTCGCTCTCACGTCGCTCGTGCTCGCGGCATTCGTCGAGGCGCGCGAGCGGGCACAAGAGATGAGCCGACTCTATGTGGCCGCTAACGCCGCCAGCCAGACCAAGAGCAGGTTTCTAAACATGGCAGCCCATGAGCTGCACACCCCGTTGACGGTGTTGACGGGATACCTGTCGCTGCTGTCAGGCGGATCGGTAGGCTCTCCACCAGAAGCCTGGGACGCGCCACTGGGCATCCTCACGGCGAAGACCCGCGAGTTGGAGAGGATCGTCGACGACCTCCTTAACGCTTCTCGCCTCGAGGTCACGGACTTGGGCCTCGATCGTGAGGCACTCGATTTGCGACGCCTTGTCAATGAGGCGGTTGAGCGGGTTCACCCGCGGGCCGATCTTCTCCGTGCCGAGGTCACGGTCAAACTCCCCTCTGATCCGGTGCCGGTGGAGGCTGACGCGGACCAGCTCGGTCGTGTCCTCGACGACCTCATCAACAACGCCCTGACATACACCATTCGGAGGCCACAGGTCGTGATCGGATTGTCGACTCACTCTCGGCGCGCGTTCCTTCGGGTCGCGGACAACGGAATCGGCATCCCGAAGGACGAGCGCGAGCTGGTTTTCGATCGGCTTTATCGGGTCGCGGATCCGCGAGTCGTCGTTCCCGGCATCGGGCTTGGACTCTACATCGGTCGCCACCTTGCGGAGAGCTATGGAGGCACGCTCGTGGTGGAGAGCAGTTCGCCTGGCACGGGTACCGTTTTTGCACTCGCCCTGCCGCTCTCTCGCACCACCTCGTCGGCGCAGCTGCGCGAAGTGGAGGCCCGCTGATCTAGATCCGTTCATGCGGAACTAAGCGGCCGCCTTGCCTTCCCCTCCGACCACATCGCGGTGGAGGCAAACATCGTCCTCGATTGACGCTACTGAAACTTGCGGGATTCTGCCAAGCAGCTCAACCCGTGAGACTGCTGTTCGGCTGCGTTTGCGCCGGCGCGTGGCGCCCAAAAGCCCAGTGGCGTTTGACCAGGTAGATTCCGAGCCCAACCATGGCCAGAGCGTTTACGCCGTGCAGCCCAGCGAGTGGGGCTACCCCGAGGAAACCCACGAATGCCAGCGCGAACTGAATCACCCACAAGAAAAAGAGCACTGCGGCCAACACCGTCGTCCTTCGTGGGTGACGTGCGCCAAACGACAACCCAATGAGGGCGACGATGGTCAGCGGGACGATGAAGACTCCGTTTACAGCGTGAGCCGCACTGAACGGTTCTATCTCTTGTGGCGCCACACTGCCAACCCCCGCGTTCGCGATCTCGTTGGCCACCGTGATGAACCCCGACGAGGCGATCGTGTAGAACTGCGCGAGGAACTCGAGCAGCAGCAGCGCGCCGACGACTGAGTACATCTTGGCGAGCTTGGTTGTCAACTTTCGGAAGGCTCTGCTCGTGCAGCGTATCGGGTCGACACAGATTTCGCTGCCTCGCACCCTGTTTGCCCCTGCTGATCAAGGAGCTTGACCCGGCCGGCCGTCCACATGCACCTACTCAGGATGCGGCCGGGCGGCAAGTACGAACCGCCGGATAATCAGGAAACCATGAGCAAGAGGCCTCGAGGCGGGGTGCTGGTCGTCCACTGTGCGTGCGGTGTCGTGATGCGCGGGACTGAGAACGAGCTCGTCCTGACCGTTCAAAAGCATGCCCTTGAAAACCACAACATGAAAGCGACGCGCCAGGAAGTGTTGTCTCGGGCGCGGCCAGAATCCTGAGCCAGACGTGACTTCAGCTGCGCAGCCACCGTGGGGAACCGAAGGGCCGATCCAGGCCGAGGTTTTCGTCGTGCGGCTGCGCGGTGATCGTCTCGAGTTGACGGGCCCATGCGGGCCGAACGCCTGGTACATCGAATCCCCGGATAAGGACGATCCGATGGAGGTGGTCAAGCGGCTGTCGACAAATCTCATGGGCTCGCCGCTGCTTGTCCACTCGACGTCGTGGCGTCGCGGCCCAGGCGGTGTAATCCTGAGCTTCCTCGTCGCAATTGGCGAGGACCAGGCGAGCGATTTAGCCTCGGTTCCGATCGGCAGGACCGAGCTTGCCCGGAATTCGGCCACCGAGGGCGCAACTGGGATCGCCAGCGCACAAGTCGTCGAGCACGCATTGAGACATGTGGCCTGGCTTGCCCAGGACGACGTGGCCGTCAAGGCCGCTCTCTCGCCCACCTGGCTGGCGGTGCTTGCGGGCTATGTGCCCGAGCCGTTTCGCCACCTCGGCTGACCCTCGACACAACAAACCAGGACGCGAACTTCTAGGCCGCTAACAGCTAGCTCATCCCAGCACGCTGCGTCCCGAATTCGCTGCGAGTGGTAGAAACTCACACGCCATTCCGAGGCGATTTTGAGGGTCATCGCCGACCATAGCCCTGTTGGGGTAGCCGCTTGGCCAGCGTCGATTAGCCCGGAATTCCGGAGGCGTTGCATGAGCAGACAGCAGGCGGTCGCGTATGTCGCGCGCGTTCACCAAACGAACTATGGGGCGAAGGCCGTCTGGTTCTTTCGAGCCCTGCTCATCGTTCCCTTTGTGCTCATGGGCCCGGAGGTGGCCTCAGCGCTGATGGGACGGCCGGATGGAGTTGCGAACATATCCAGCTCCGTGGCCGACGTTCTCGGAACATCCACGTTCTTGATCTTCATCATGATGCTGGCCGTCACGCCGATCCGCACGATGACGGGCTGGAATTGGCACGTGATCCTCCGCCGCGATTACGGGATCGCGATGTTCGTGACCGCCGCGGTCGACCTGACGCTGGCTGCCACCACGACGGGGGATACCTTCCCCGGGACCGTGCTGACTCGAGTTGGTGGCCACACCTTTCTCGTGGCGGGAACCTTGTCGACGCTGCTCCTGGTCCCGCTCGTAGTCACTGCAAACCGTCGAGCGCAAAGGTGGCTCGGCCGGCATTGGAAATCAGTTCAGCGGCTCACCTACGTGGTCTGGGGAACCATCCTCGTTCACCTGTTCCTTCTCTTTGGTCTCGGGACGATCTTCCTCGAGGCGGTCGCGGTCAGCGTGCCGCTTGCCGCCTTGAGAATCCCGGCTGTTCGGCGCTGGTGGACCGCATCGATGCATCACGGTTCCTACGACATGACCCGATTGGTCGCGGCAGCCGCGCTGATCGGAATCTTCGCCATGGGCTACGTGCCGCTTGTGCAGGAGCTGGCCGTAAAGGGATCAGCGGCGTTTGCACAGAACCCAGGCCGTGACTGAGAGCTCTGCGAGCCAACGGCGCCGCCGGGCGAAGCGTGGGATGGACGCGTTGACGGTGGTCTGCGTGGCAGTCGTCATGGGTATTGGAACGAGTCAACTCGCATCCGAGGGCCTGCAGGAATTTTTCAGCCGGCCACCAGGGGTGGGGGCCACGCCGTCTGACGAACAAACAGCCGCGAGCCCAACGCCAGAAATCGCCGAGGTCATACCGAGCGCGCCCAGCCCCACGACTCAACCAATCGAGCGCAGCACTCCTCCGAGGCGTCCGAGCTCAGACAGGCCGGCCCGAGCCGTCATGCGCGATGGTCACCATGCCGCGCAATACGGTTAAGCGCCGGGCTCTCGCCGCACTCCTGATCGCGCTTGGGTTTTATGCGCTGAGCGACATCCTGCTCTGGCAGCGAATCTTCGAGGCACACCAACTATCGATGTTCGATCCGGAGTATCAGACCGGACACGTTGCGATCGTGGTCGGGATGATGGGCATGGGCGCAGTGCTGCTGATGGATTCGGGCGTTTGGGCCCTGTGGTTCGAAGGGGCGCTCTACACCATCGCG
>DATHDR010000282.1:0-2133 GCA_035318965.1 Verrucomicrobiia bacterium
TGGCGATCAGGAACGCGACCTGGCCATACGTGGCTGGACCGAGCACGCGGCCGGCTATGGCGTGGTATACGAAGCCGCCGATGCCGGCGGTGAGGCCCCCTGCGAACAGGATGATATTTTGCCGGACCAACCGGTTCCGCCGGACCTGGGCCAGGCGCTGGCCGAGACCCAGTCGCGCACCGGTCTGCACAGTCCTCGGCATTCTACTTGAGGCGTCCAACGCGTCCCGGCGGGGATAATGCGTTCCCGATGCCAGATCAAGCGAAGCCGCTCGTATCAGCGCTCGTTGTCAGCTACAACGCCAAGGACCTGCTGCTCCAATGCCTGCAAGCGTTTTATTCGAGCGCGGACGTCCCGGTGGAGGCTGTGGTCGTCGACAACGATTCATCTGACGGGTCGGCCGCGGCAGTCACGGACGAGTTTCCTCAGGCCACGGTGCTCGTTCAGCCGAAGAATGTCGGCTACGGCCGCGCAGCGAACATCGGGCTGGAGCGCTGCCAGGGCCGCTTCGTCCTTCTCCTGGGCTCTGACGTCAAGGTGGATCCGCAGTCCGTCGGCCGGCTGGCTGACTTCTTGCTCACGCGCCCCGACGCCGGCGCTGTCGGGCCGCGGTTGCTGCTGTCGAATGGCCGCCCGGACCCAGACGCACGAAGGGCCTTTCCCCTTCCCAGCACTCTCTTCTATCGCACCGTGGGTCTCAGCCGGCTGTTCCCGAAGAGTCCGCGCTTCGGGCGGTACAACATGGGCCACGTACCGGAGTCCGACGTGCATGAGATGGACGCGGGAACCGGCTCGTGCTTGATGCTGCGCATGGCAGCGCTGGACCGGGTCGGATTCTTCGACCCTCGCTACTTCATGTTCGGAGAGGACCTGGACCTCTGCTACCGGTTGAAGCTCGGAGGGTGGAAGGTGTTCTACCTGCCCACCGCCGGGGCCACGCGCCATCTCGCTCCCGCTGCGCCTGAGATGCAGCGGCAGATCTCATATGAGCGTCACCGCTCCATGTGGGCATATCACTTCAAGCACCACGCCGAGGACGTCTCGGCGTTTGGCAACGGCCTCGTTTGGGCGCAGATCTGGGGCCGCTGGGCGGCCGAGCGTGTGAAGGGAACACGCAAGAGGCCCAAGCGCGAATCGGGTTAGCTAGATGTATCACCAGATCGCTGACAACAAGCGCAACAGCATCATCCTGGTGGTCCTCTTCCTGGTGGTGTGGCTGCTGGCGGGATTCGTCATCGGCGAGTTCGGAGGCGGCACCTCCGCTGCGATCGCCGGAGCGATCATCCTCGGCCTCCTCGGACTGGGCGCCGCCGCCTTCTCGTATTTCTTTGGCGCGGCCACCGTGCTGGCGGCCGCCGGCGCGCACGAGGCCGCCCCTCAACAGTATCAGCAGCTTTACAACATCGTCCAGACGCTCGCCATCGGCGACGGTTTGCCGGTCCCGAAGGTCTACGTCGTCGACGACCCGAGCCCTAACGCCTTCGCCACAGGGCGCGATCCAAATCATGCCGTCGTGGCGGTGACGACCGGACTTCTCCAGACGATGAACCGCGAAGAGCTCGAAGGCGTCCTTAGCCACGAGATGAGCCACATCAAGAACTACGACGTGCGCCTGCTCCTGATCGTCTCGACCATGATCGGGATGGCCGCGCTCATCGCGAGCTTTGTCTGGAGGGGCGCATTCCGGATCCGATCGCGGGATGCTCGCGCGATGCTGATCGTGCTCGCGATCGGCGTGGTCTTCGGCCTCCTCGCGGCGATCGTCGGACCGATCATGCAGATGGCTCTCTCGCGGCAGCGCGAATCGCTTGCAGACGCCAGCGGGGTCGAGCTCACGCGCAATCCGCAGGGGCTGCTCAGCGCCTTGAAGAAGATCGCACAGAACGACCGCCCGGTCGAACGCTTCAATCACGCCACCGCGGCGATGTACATCGACAACCCCAAGGAGCACCACGGGAGCTTCTTCAACCATCTCTTCGACTCACACCCGCCGATCGAGGAGCGAATCGCCGCGCTGGAAAGGATCGCCGCCGTCCAGCAAACCTGATGCAGGCCCGCCGCATCGTCCAACCGGCCGCGATGTCGCCATGGGTGGCCAAGTTCCTTCACGTTCGCCGCACCGAGCTGAACAGG
>DATHDR010000283.1:0-6070 GCA_035318965.1 Verrucomicrobiia bacterium
CGATTTCTGGACGGGGGAGGGGGTTAGCATCGACGAACTGGCCGACGCTGCGATCAGAGAGGGTCGCATCTACGCCGACAAGCAGCTCGTGGTGACGCGCACCCTCGTGCCTTACGGCCTGTGCTTCTCAGGCGAGATCGACATCACCAACTCCAATGCTCTCCAGCAGTCACTCAGCATGGCGTTCGTCCGGGATGGGGACATGCACCTCGACGTGAGCGGATTGATCTTCTGCGACATCAGCGGGATCAGGTCTTTCGTCGACGCGGCCGAAGCAATGGATGAAGGCCGCCTGATGTTGCACGGCCTTCCCCCTCTGCTGCAGAAAGTGTTGAACGTGACCGGGTGGTCGGATATGGAGAGCCTCGTGCTCTGCCATTGCCCAGCGGTGAACCCTTGAGCATGTCCGCCCCGGACTCATTGGGGAAATTCCGCCACGAAGCCCTGCTCTATTCCGGGTGGGCGGAGTTCGTGGCCGGCACGGTGCCGTTCATCAGGCAGGGGGTAAAGGCCGACGAACCGGTGCTGGTGGTTGAGTCCGTCGACAAGATCGAGATGCTTAGGGTGGCTCTGGGCGGCGAAGCTGACGCGGTGCTTTTCGCCGACATGGCCGAAGTGGGGTCGAACCCGGCCCGCATCATCCCGGCCTGGCACGAGTTCGTAACCCGACATGGTGGCAATGGCCGGCGAATGCGCGGGATCGGAGAGCCCATCTGGAAAGGACGCTCGCCCGATGAGCTCATCGAATGCCAGCGTCACGAATCGCTGTTGAACGTCGCATTCGGGCACGGTGAGCCATGGTGGCTGCTGTGCCCATATGACACGGAGAGGCTCGACGCCTCCGTGATCGACGAAGCACGTCGCAGTCACGAGTACGTCGTGGAACGCAGCGAAGTACGCCGGAGTGAGACGTTTCGCGGGCTCGAGGAGTCGGGCGCACCGTTCGACGTGCCGTTGCCCGATCGCGGGAGCAGCGTCGGGGACATGACGTTCGGCCTAGAAGGCCTGGCATCCGTGCGCAACCTGGTCACGCGCCATGCCCGTGCTGCTGGACTCGACGCTGGACGCGCGAAAGAGCTGATGACAGCGGTCAACGAGATTGCCACCAACAGCATCCGCCACGGAGGGGGCCGGGGCACCCTCCGTATCTGGCAGGAGCAGGCCGCAGTGGTTTGTGAGATCCGCGACACCGGCCGGCTCAGCAATCCTCTCGCCGACCGCCAGCGCCCCACACCTATCCACACCGCCCCGCGAGGGCTGTGGCTCGTCAACCATCTCTGTGACCTGGTGCAGATTCGAAACTTTGCGGACGGCACTGTCATCCGCCTGCACATGCGGCGCAAGCCGCAACATCGTCTGAGCGTCGTCCCCGATGTTCGTGGAGACGGCTCTTTCAACTGAGCCGTCCGGCTTGCCTCGCAGGTAAGCGTTCCGCGCCCGCGCGTTGTCCAGCTGGAGGGGAAATTCCCAGGCTGGGGTTAGGAGGTGCTCGATGGCAAAGACAGTGGCTGAGGTGATGACCCGCAACCCGGTGGCGATGGATGCCAAGGAGCCGGTGACAAAGGCCGCCGCGGCGATGCGCGACCACGGCATCGGAACCGTAGTCGTCATGACGGACGGGACGCCATGCGGGGTCGTGACCGATCGAGACATCGCAGTCAAAGCGGTGGCGACCGGAAGCGATCCGTCGAAAATGCGGCTCGAGGAGATCTGCAGCAAGTCGGTGGTCGCAGTGGCTCCGAATCAGTCCGTCGACGACGCGGTGCAGGTGATGAAGTCGCATGACGTCAAGCGCGTCCTGGCCATGGACGGCAAGCAGCTCAAAGGGATCGTCTCGCTCGGCGACCTCGCCTCGCGCGGCATGGAAGGGGATCTCGAACGGGACCTCAGCAGGTCCGAACCGAACAACTGATCGATCCGAAATAAGGGCCTGCTCTAGAGCGCGCTGACACCCCCTGGAACGCGTAACCTGTGCGGACCGTGGCGATCCGCAGCGAGCTGGCGGGGTACAGCAGCCTGGAAGCGAGGCGGGCTCTGGCGGGCCTGCCGCGGTGCGACTACGAGGTGGTGATCAAGCCGCTTCGGTATCGCTGGAGTCCGCATCTGGCGGCGCGGTGCGAGTTCGAGGAACGAAGAATCGTGCTGCAAGTACCGGTGCCTTTCCGGCCGTTCAAGGAGCCTGTGATCTTTGCCGCCCGGCGCAAGCGGGGCGAAGGGATGCGGTTTGCCTGGGCCTCGGAGACGGTGCTGTTTCGCGGGCGCCGCGATGTCCTGCGCTTTCTGTACTGCCACGAGTGGATGCACTGGTACCTGCACGAGGTGCTTGGCAAGGGCTCGGCAGCCGAGACGGCGTGTGACCGGTTCGCGTTGAGAAACTTTCGGCGCCGGCTCGTGACCACGGACGACGCCGATGACGCGCTCATCCGCCGAGGACGCCTGGCCGCAAGAGGCTAGGAGCTCACTCAGCCAGACCCCTCTTCGACCGCGAGGTCCGCGAGCGCGGACTAGTCGAGGTCGGTCAGGGTCACCCGCTTGCGGGTGAAAAGACGTCCACTTGCCGCCGAGAGGTACGTGCCTGAGGTCGGAGCGACGTCCGAGTAATCGCTGCCGACAGCGATCGTTACGTAATTCAGCCCGCCACGGCTCGCGTGGGTGGGGTCGAAAGTCGAGGCGATCGCGTCGCCGGTGCCGTCCTTCGTCGGCAGCACGACCTCAACCCATGCGTGGCTGCCGCCCTCTCCGAGCAGGTGTCCGGATATGTAGCGCGAAGGCAGGCCGCACGCTCGAGTCACCGCGAGCATCACGTGGGCGTAGTCCTGGCACACACCCGAGCCGAGGGCGAGGGCCTCAGCGGCTGTGGTCCGCACGCCCGTCACCCCGTACTGGTAAGTCATCGACTGATAGACCCAGTCGTTGATCCGGTCGGCCAGGGGCAGGCCCCACTCGGCCGAGCTCGCGAGCGTTTCAGCCGCCCTCAGGATGCGTTCGTCCGCAGCCGTGAGGGCGGACGGCTCGAGCAGGTAACCGTCGGCGAGCCAGCCGTCGGCAAGCCGGTTCGGCTCCGCCGCGTGCCGCTCGACCGAAACCTCTGCGGTGAACTCGATTGCGTTCGAGACTCGAGGAGCGAACACGTCGATGATCACATTGCCGAAACGATCCTTCCGATCCTCTAAGCGCGCGCCCTCGGCGTCGACCGAGAGCTCATGGCGAAGTCGGCGCTGATCGCCAAAGCGCTCGGGTGGGATGACGACCAGGCGGTGGTTCAGGTCGCGGATCGGTTCGGGGTACTCGTACCGGAAGCTCTGGCGGAGTAAATAGGACACGCGACGCGCAGTCGCCCAGTCGAGAGACGACGGGTCGATCGCCATCACGACTCCTTCGTCCTGTCGGCCCAGACGGTCATCGACTTGAAGGAGGCCGGCCCGAAAGTGGTCAGCATCGCCACGTCCAGGGCGTCGCGGCCACGGCCGATCAACACCCGTCCAACCCGCCGCGCGTTGTTGCGCGGGTCGAAGGTCCACCATCGATCGTCCAGCCAGACCTCCATCCAGGCGGCAAAGTCCATCGGGTCGGGGTTGAAAGGAACATAGAGGTCGGGAAGATAGCCGAACACATATCGAGCGGGGATGTTCATGGCTCGGCAGAAGCTGATCGCGACGTGAGTGAGGTCGCGGCACACCCCGATGCGGTCGCGAAGGACGTCGGAGGCTGTGGTCAGGGGGTTGCTCGTCCCGTACTTGAACCGGATGTTGTCGTGCACCCAGTCGCAGATCGCCTGTACTCGCGCGCCTCCCGGTTGCGTCTGGCCGAACAGCTCCCACGCCATCCCCATGAGCTCGTCCGACAGGCAGTAGCGGCTGGGCAGCGTGAAATGGAGAACCTCACCCGGAAGCTCTTCGATCTGACGCTGGGGCACCGCGGTGGCGTCTGGGTCGGCCTCGTCCGGGACCGCGCAAACCGCGTCGTATCGGAGAACCAGCGGGCCCGGAGGCATCACGAAGCGCTTGACCGGGTTGCCGTAGATGTCGGCATACTCGTCGACAGGCACTGAGGGGGCCGTCGACCAGGTTTCGGACACCAGCTGGTGGATCGAATCCGAGCGGGGACGGACCTGCACCGTCACGGGCGTTGGTGCGCTCACGTCGTAGCTGAACTCGCAGCCGACGCGCAAGTTGATCGTCTGCCCTTTGGTCGGGATGGCGAAACTATAACGGTGGCCTCCTTGAAATCCCTCGATGCCGGCTACCAGGTAGACGGTTTCTATGACGAAATGCTTGCGGGGCCCGGGCAGCCGAGGCCCGCCTACCGGCGGCTCTACGAGCAGCTCAACCAGCTGGGTCCGAAAGAGCTGGCCCGCCGACATGACCTCGCGATGCAGATGTTCCGCAACCACGGGATCACCTTTGCCGTGTATCCAGATGCGCAGGGGACGGAGAAGGTCTTCCCCTTCGACATCATCCCAAGGCTGATTTCAGCCCACACATGGAGGCGGCTGGAGGCAGGGCTCAAGCAGCGGCTGGCGGCGCTCAACCTCTTCCTCGACGATGTTTACGGCCGCAAGCTCATCCTGCAGCGGGGGGCGATCCCGCCGGAGATTGTGCTCACGAGCCCCGAGTACCTGCGGGAGATTGAAGGCCTGCCCGTGCCGCACGGGATCCACTCACACATCGCCGGCATCGACCTGGTCCGCGACCACAAAGGCGACTTTTTCGTGCTCGAGGACAACCTGCGCACGCCTTCAGGCGTCTCGTACGTGCTCGCCAATCGACACGTCATGAAGCGGGTGCTGCCCGACCTGTTCGCCGGGTACCCGGTGCGGCCGGTCGAGGGCTACATCCACGAGCTGCTGCGGCACCTGCGATGGCTGGCGCCAAAGGGCGTGGACGATCCGACCGTGGTCCTCCTCACCCCCGGCATCAACAACTCGGCCTACTACGAGCACCTATACCTCGCCAAGCAGATGGGGATCGAGCTGGTGGAAGGCACCGACCTGGTGGTCGACCTGGACCACGTTTTCATGCGCACCACGCGCGGCCTCAAGCCGGTGCACGTGATCTACCGGCGGCTGGACGACACCTGGCTCGATCCGATCTTTGGGCGGCAGGAATCCCTGGTCGGTGTCGCCGGGCTCGTCAACGCCTACCGGGCAGGGAACGTGGCCATCGCCAACGCGCTGGGAAACGGCGTCGCGGACGACAAGGCGGTCTACGCCCTGGTGCCCAAGATCATCCGCTACTACCTCGACGAGGACCCGATCCTGCCCAACGTAGAGACGTATCTCTGCGCATTCGACGACGACCGCCGCTACGTGCTCGAGCACCTGGAGCAGCTGGTGGTCAAGACGGTCGACGCCTCCGGCGGGTACGGGATGCTGATCGGCCCGGAGTCGACCAAAGCGCAGCGCGAAGACTTCCGGCAGCGGATCGAGGCGCGGCCTCGAAGCTTCATCGCGCAGCCGGTTGTGGCCCTGTCGGTGCAGCCCATCTTCGACGCTGGTCGGCTGCGCCGCACTCACCAGGACCTGCGCCCCTTCGTCCTCACGGGCCCTGACGTTCACGTCACCCCTGGTGGGCTCACTCGAGTCGCGCTCAAAGACGGGTCACTGGTCGTCAACAGCTCGCAGGGCGGGGGCAGCCGGGACACGTGGGTGATGGCAGAAGACGAGGAGGACGAAGCGGCCGATGCTTAGCCGGGGAGCTACCTCGCTTACGCTGCTCGGCAGGCATCTCGAGCGTGCCGACCATCTCGCCCGCATCCTGGGCGTGCACGTCGCTCTCTCGCTCGACCGGACTGACGAGCCGGGACCCGAGTTCTGGACCAGGTTCATGGAGCTGGCGGGGTGGCCGGGCAGCGACACCAGCCGCCGGGACCAGGCGGTCGAGGTCGTGGTCACGGGTTCGCTGGGGCCATCCGTCAGGTCGAGCGTGGCAGCGGCACGCCTGGCGGCGCAGGCGGTCCGTCCTTCCCTGCCCACCGAGCTGTACGAGCAGGTCAACGCCCTCCACTGGCGGGTGCAGGAACCGACGTGGAAGCCCGACCTCCATCCGTATCTCACCGACGTGCAGCTGAG
>DATHDR010000284.1:0-2275 GCA_035318965.1 Verrucomicrobiia bacterium
AAGTGCCGATCCGGATCGACTCCTTCAAGCAGCGCCTGCGCGCCACGGTCACCAACGCCCCCGACGCGGCCGTCTCCAAGGTCGTGGTGCAGATGCAGGGAGGGCGCAAGGGGCTCTTCGTCAACTCGCGCAACCTCTGCTCATCAAAGAACCGGGCCGAGCTCCACCTGACCGCCCAGAGCACCAAGAAGCTCGAGCGCAACCCGCTGGTCAAGCCCGCCGGCTGCAAGGGCAAGGGCCGCAGAGGCAAGGGCTCCCAGCGGAGCCACTGATCGCGCGCGCCGATCCGCGCGCGCGGATCGGCGCCACTTAAACACGCCATTCCTTGAGTATATAACCGTTCCCAGCTAGTGAGCTGAGTCGTTAGTTCGCAGGCATACCACCATCGCCGTCGAAGTCGTCGCCATCGCAAGCGACGATGGGAGGCCTCATGCCCCGACGTGTGGATGTCGTTCTCGAAGACGAGGAGCGAGAGGTGCTCGAGCGCTGGGCCCGGCGCCCGAAGAGCGCCCAGGCCCTGGCGCTGCGCTGCCGGATCGTGCTGGCCGCAGCTGACGGCGAGCCCAGCAAAGACATCGCGGCCCGCTTGGGCTGCAGCACGCAGACGGTCGGCCGCTGGCGGGGGCGCTTCGCCAGACGGGGATTCGACGGCCTGCACGACGAGCCGCGCCCGGGCAAGCCGCGTTCGATCACCGACGACGATGTCGAGCGGGTGATCGTCAAGACCCTGGAGGCGCAGCCCCCCAACGCGACGCACTGGTCGACGCGCCAGATGGCGGCCGCGACGGGGATGAGCCAGACCGCGGTCAGCCGGATCTGGCGGGCGTTCGGGCTAAAGCCCCATCAGGCCGAGCACTTCAAGCTCTCGCCCGATCCCCAGTTCGTCGACAAGGTCCGCGACATCGTCGGGCTCTACCTCAATCCGCCCGAAGCGGCGGCGGTGCTCTGCGTCGATGAGAAGTCTCAGATCCAGGCGCTCGAGCGCTCCTCGCCGATCCTGCCGCTGATGCCGGGCGTGCCCGAGCGCCAACCCCACGACTACGTGCGCAACGGCACCACGAACCTCTACGCCGCCCTCGACGTCGCCTCCGGTCAGGTGATCGCCGAGATGACCCCCAGGCATCGAGCCGAGGAGTTCCGCCGCTTCTTGGGCCTGATCGAGCGCTCGGTGCCCGACCACCTCAACGTTCACGTCGTGCTCGACAACTCCTCGACCCACAAGACGCCTTCGATCCAGCGCTGGCTGGTTCGCCATCCGCGCTTCACTTTGCACTTCACACCCACCTACAGCTCCTGGATGAACCTCGTCGAGCGCTGGTTCGCGGAGCTGACCACGAAGTGGATCAAGCGCGGCTCCCATCGCTCGGTCGGAGACCTCGTCGCCTCGATCCGCACCTGGATCGCCAACTGGAACGACGAACCCAAGCCCTACGTCTGGCACAAGAGCGCCGATGAGATCCTCGACAGCCTCGCCTCCTACTGCCAGCGGATCAACGACTCAGGTCACTAGACAGGATGGAGCAGTCCGCGTAGCGCGAACGTCCGCTCACCGCAAGAAAGTGGTCGGCGCCTGCGCAATGTCGTGGGTTGCCGGGGTAGGCCCGGTAGAGCCACATACGGAGGTCACCGACCATGTCCAACCCTACGACCGTCACCGTGGGCCTCGATGTCCATGCTCGCTCGGTCCGCCTTGCCGCGTTGCGCGCTGACGAGCCCACCGGGGAAGAGGACTCGCTGACAACACCGCTCGAGGGCGCACAGATCCCGATCGAAGTAAGCGCCGACTAGTAGCGATCCGAGACCGAGCCCATCGCTTCAAGCGACCGGTGGCCGAGTACAGCAAGGCACGAGGGCCGGGAGAGATTCCGGCCTTCGTGCGTCAACGCATCCATCAATGTGTCTCAGCCGCTGTAGTGAATTGACTTTAGGTATTCAGCGGCGACCTTAGCCGGCGGCCTCCCTTCGAGCTTGACTTTTGCGTCGAGTTCTTGCATGACCTTCAAGGTCAGGCCCTTTTGTGCGTCGACGATCGCTTTTTCGTAGTCGGGCCCGGCTTCGTCGACTACGTTCGTGGTCGTCACCCAGAGCGCATTACCGGCTGGCATTAGATGCTTGTCATCTTCGAGGATTACGAACTTGCTCTCTTTCCCGGCAAGGCGCCCTTCGGTGCTGGAGAGCATCGACGCATCCGCTTCCCCGGTTTCTAGGACCTTGTAACGGAGCGTGGGTTCGATGGCGGAGAACAATTCAAAGAAGATCCCATAGAAGCGTTCGA
>DATHDR010000285.1:0-4195 GCA_035318965.1 Verrucomicrobiia bacterium
GCGTTCGTTTCACTCTCGCATGAGGAGGGGGTTGGTACTCATAGGACTCCTGACGGCTGCAGCCGGCTGCTCGGCGAACGGGCCGGCCGTGGCACATTCAACCGCCTCCCCGTCCTCCAGCCCTACATCCTCCCCTTCGCCCAGCCCATCGCCGACTCCCACACCAGCCCCTTCGCCTTCGCCTTCTCCGTCTGCAATTCCCCTCTCCGTCCCCGCCTGGGCCGCGCTGCAAGGCTCCTGCCCTGGCGCTCCTGCGACGCAGGAGGCGCTGCTGGTGATGCAGGGTTCGACGACGCCGGTCCTGGCCGACGTCACCGACGCGCGCAACCCAAAACCCATCTGTACGATCACGGGTTCGTGGTCACCTCAGCTGGTGACGCAGACGATGATCTCGTGGTCGGCGACACAGGGCAGTCCCGGCACTGCAGGTGAAAGCGTGGTTGCGGTCCTTGACCTTTACACCGGCACCTCGACCGTGGTCGCCACCTGGACTGGCGGCGGTTTCCTGGACGGGCTACACGCGTGGAGCCCCGATCGCGGTTTTCTCGCGTACCTCACATCGGACGCTAATGCGGTCAACCTGCATCTGCTGAGCGGCGGCGGCGACCGCGTCGTCGCCTCGATGGGCCCTGTTCCTGGACGTGGGGTGAACCCCAGCGAGGACGACGCCTACCTCGGCTTCTCGCCGGACGGGGCGTATTTCGCGCTGGTCCAGTCGTACACGGCCTCTGGCGACCACCTCCAGATCCGCCACACAACCGACGGCAGCCTGGCGTACTCGCAGGCGTCCGGCACTATGGCGACGTGGGGAAGCAGTGGAAGCCACCTCTACTTCCGCAAGCCACTCGGCACGGTGGTCAGCCTTTGGGATTCGAGCGGCGGTGTGTCGCAGGCATTCGGCCAGCAGCTCGCGTGGATCCGGCCCCGCGCCGACCCCGGCGATGACAATCTCGCCTTCACGGTGCGAGACACCACGGGCACGCCACACGTCTGGGTGTATGGGCACGGTGGGCGCACGGGCGGCCAGCTGCCCAACATCCGCTCGTCGGCGGTTTGGGTCAACACGGTCTCCGCTTTCTACATCGAGGAGGCGCCGTGCGGGAACAACTGCGGTCCGGGCCCGGCGACCCAACCGGATGGCAAGACTTTCACCTATGACGTCATCCAGCAGGCCGAGGATCCGTCGCGCATCAGCCAGGTGCTTGGGGCGTGGCCGCGGCCTGGGCAAACATGACAACTGACGGCACGAGGAATGCGATCATGGCCCCAGCCATGGATGTCTCCTCACCTCCGACCGAACAGGCTTCGCTTCAACCGATAGAGCTGCATTCGCTCCCTGCGGCCACCCCGCCGGTCATCTCGACCTGGGCGCCCGTGACCGCGCCACGTGCGCGACGGTTGTGGACGGCGGCGCTCGCCGGAGCCTTGCTGCTTACCGCTGGCGGGCTGGGCGTCCTTTATGTCGACGACACCAGCGCCCAGAACGCCGCTCGCGATCTCACGCTCAAGAACTCGTCGTTGACGGGGCGCAACCAGATCCTCCAGGGCCAGCTCACCGCGACCCAACAGGAGCTGACGACCTCACAGGGGCAGGTGAACAGCCTTACCACTGAGCTCGCACACCCAACGCTCGGCATCTGGAACGTCCCGCAGACGATCAGCGGCGCCAACTTCTACCTGGCCGCCGGCGTTCCCGACACGTTCACGTATCACCTGAAGCTCAGCTCCAGCGGTCCGATGTCGGTCAGCATCCTTTCCATCCACCAGTTCGGTGATGCTGTCCGGTGCGTGGAGACCGGCACCGGCAACACGAACTGGTGCATGCATCACTCAGGCAGCGCGAACGGCTGGCTCAGCACGACGAACGTCAACTATGACTTCCACCTGGCCGAAGGCTGCGCCGCCTACCTAACCGTGATCACCGCCGCGGGAAACATCACCGTGACCCCCGATGTGAGCGTCACGTACAACCCAGCCGCCTCCGCAACGGGAGCGTGCGCGTAGGGCTCTAGGTCTCCTTCCGCCGAAGGGGGAAGTCCCCGCCGTCCTAGGGGTCCCCGCGAAATCACGGCGCAGCCTCTGATTTCGTGGGGATAAAGGCGGGGGATGGGGGGACGTGTCCTGCGCATAACCTGCGAAAACGGCGACAAGTTAGGCTATCCTACCTTTCGTGATAGGCAAGCCCGCAACCTGGATTAGGTCGGCCTAGTCCCGATGGTCGAACAGGTCGAGCGCCGGAGCAGCTTCACCCGAGCCCAGCAGGATTACCTCAAGGCGCTGTATCAGCTGCGTGGCGACCAGCGCCCCGTCCCGACCCGCGACCTCGCCCGGCGCCTCGGCATCTCGTCGCCAAGCGTCAGCGAAATGGTTACCCGCCTCAGTGCGCAGGGCCTCGTCGAGCACGACCGCTACCGCGGCCAGCAGCTCACCCGCGAAGGCCGCAAGGTCGCCCTCGAGCTCGTTCGCCATCACCGACTACTCGAGATGTTCCTCGTCCAGGTCCTCGGCTACACCTGGGACGAGGTCCACGAAGAGGCCGAGCGCCTGGAACACGTCATCTCCGAGCGGATGGAGCAGCGCATCTTCGAGCTCCTGGGCCGTCCCCAGCTCGATCCCCACGGCCATGCGATCCCAACCCTCGCGGGAAAGGTGCGTCCATTGAGCGACCGCTCACTGAGCGAATGCCGCCAGGGCGAAAAGGTGGTCGTGCAAGGCGTCTCGGACGACGACCCGGGCCGGCTCCGGGAGCTCGACCGCCGCGGCCTGCTGCCAGGAACCCCGATCGAGATCGTCGAGGAGAGCAAGTTCGAGGGCCCGATCGGAGTCCGCATCAAGGGCCGCCGCCTGACCGTACCCCTCGGCCTGGCGCGCGCCATCTTCGTGGAGGCGCGCAAAACCGAAGCGTGATCAAGGAGCCACCAACAAAGCCACCATCGATGCCAAGGGTGGAGCCGGCGGTTGCTGCCCTACCGGGCGAGGAGAGAGTCCTTCGCGCCGCGGAAAAGGCGCTCAACGGCCAGACTCGCGGCCTTCGTGCCCTGGTCCCTTTCCTGGGCCCGGCCTTCGTCGCGGCCGTCGCGTATGTGGACCCGGGAAACTTCGCGACCAACATCGCCGGCGGCGCGCAGTACGGCTACATGCTGCTCTGGGTCGTGCTGACGGCCAACCTCATGGCGATGCTCATCCAATCGATGAGCGCAAAGCTTGGCATCGCCACCGGGTTGAACCTCGCAGAAGTCTGCCGTGAAAAGTTTCCGCGGCGGGTGACGTTTGGTCTATGGATCCAGGCCGAGGTCATCGCGATGGCCACCGACCTGGCCGAGTTCATCGGGGCGGCCATAGGCATCCACCTTCTCTTCCCAGGTGTACCCCTCTTCGTTGCCGGCGTCATCACGGCATTTGCCGCCTTCGGCATCCTTGCGATTCAGTCGCGCGGTTTCCGCGGTTTCGAGGCGGTGATCGCAGCGCTCGTGGGCGTCATCGTTGCAGCCTTCGCATTCGAAGTCTTCCTCGCCCGACCGTCGGTGGGCGGAGTGGTCACCGGCCTCTTCACACCCCGGTTTGATGGAACCGAAAGCGTTCTACTCGGGGCCGGCATCCTCGGTGCGACGGTCATGCCTCACGTCATCTACCTGCACTCAGCGCTCACACAGCGGCGAATCATCGGGGTGACGGAGACGGAGAAGCGAAAGATCTTCAGGTTCGAGAGATGGGACGTGATCATCGCCATGGGTATCGCCGGGCTCATCAACATCTCCATGCTCACGATCGCGGCGGCTGCCTTCTACCACCAGGACATCGGTCCGATTCAGAGTCTCGAGCAGGCGTTCAACGCCCTTGGCGCCAGGCTCGGCCACGGTGCGGACATCTTCTTCGGGCTCGGTCTGCTCGCCTCCGGGCTGTCTTCCTCGTCGGTCGGCACCCTCTCCGGCCAGGTGGTCATGCAGGGGTTCATCCGCCGCCGGATCCCACTCTTCTTGCGTCGGGCGATCACGATGGCGCCCGCTCTCATAGTGATTGCGGTCGGGCTCGACCCCTCTCGCTCTCTGGTTCTCAGCCAGGTGGTGCTGTCATTTGGAATCCCGTTCGCCCTGATCCCTCTGCTCCTGTTCTGCCGCGACCGCGAGCTCATGGGCACATTGGTCAACCGTCGAGTCACGACCGTGGTCGCAACGGTGGTGATCGCGGTAATCGT
>DATHDR010000286.1:0-3038 GCA_035318965.1 Verrucomicrobiia bacterium
GCGCTCCCGCAAGCCGAATCCATCGTATCGGACGCTACCGGGATCACTAAATGAGACTCCCGACGACCCGGAAACTCATCGCAACTGTCCTCGGAGCTCAGTTTCGCCGTTTGGATCCTGGTGCTCGGCAACCTCGTGGCCAAGCGCGGGCGGCACGTTTGCCATCGCTGCTTCGGGCCTCTCCATTGGCCCGACCTTCTTGCCGATGGAGGTGGTTTTCGGCAAGTAGATTCCGTTGTTGTGGGCCGGCTCGGGCTAGCAAACCCGATGGCTACCTTCTCGGTTCGTACCGCATCGCCACTGCCCCCGAGCCGAACTCCAGCCGGCTCACGAGCTTCAAGTCGACATGCTTCGATAGCCCCGCGAACAACGTCGGCCCGTGGCCCGCGAGCCTGGGATGCACCACGAACTCGTACTCATCGATCAATCCCAGCTCCGTCAACGCCAGTGGGAGCTTCACACCTCCCACGAACAGTCCCTTGCCCGACTCCCGCTTGAGTTGCTGAACGGCCTTGCCCAGATCCCCGCGCACGAGTTCCGCGTTCCAATCGACCTGCTCCAGGGTGCTCGACACGACGTACTTCTTTGCCGCGTTGATCGTCTGGGCGAAGGGTTCCATCCAATCAGGTCTCGCTCCCGTCAGCGCCGGCGGCCGCCACGCTGATTCCATCATTTCGTAAGTCACCCGGCCAAAGAGAAGAGCATCGGCCTGGTTGAGGTTCTCGACCGCGTGACGATGCAAGTCTTCGTCCGCGAACCCTTCACGATGATCGCAGCACCCGTCCAATGTGACGTTGATGGAGTACCGAAGGGGTCGCATTTCGCAAGAGTACCGCCGACTGGGTACACCCACCCTCGACCCGGATCACCAAAATCCGCGACACACCACTAGCCGCCGCCTGGCGATCCAAACCAGGTCGTCAGCGCGTCGCGCAATCCGGCATCAGTGCCCTCGCCAACCCAGGCGACGTGTCCGTCCGGCCGGATCAGCACGGCCGACGGAGCAGCCACCTCGCCGACCACAGGAAGCTCCCAGATACCGGCGTACGAGGCGTCAATGAGCTGAACGCGGTCGGCCCACGGGGCGACATCGAGCCCACCGGCCTCGCCGAAGTTGAGCAGCACGGGCTTGGCGGAGTGCAGCAGCTCGAAGACGCGAAGCGGACCATCAACGGTCGCCAGGTCCAGGTCGGGCATACGACGTCCCAGCAACGGATGTCCCTCGCCGAGGTCGTACGTAACGTCGAGACCGGCGATCATGCCGGCGATGTGCTTGCGCGGCTCGTCCATGCGCAGCAGCTCCATCACCGTGTCGCGCAATGCAACGGACCGGTCGTCCGTTGCGCCGAGCGCCCTCTGCGCCATGGTGTTCCGCAGCACCCGGGCAGCAACCGGATACCGTTCAGCGTGGTAGGTGTCGAGCAGGCTCGCCGGTGATGTTCCGTTGACAACCTGAGCCAGCTTCCACCCCAGATTTACCGAATCCTGGACGCCGATGTTCAAACCCTGCCCGCCCATTGGAGCGTGCACATGTGCGGCGTCACCCGCGAGTAGCACGCGCCCGCTGCGATACGCCACCGCCTGACGCGTCATGTCGGTAAAGCTCGAGATCCAGTGCGGGCTGTGCACGCCGTAGTCCTTGCCGTCAACCCGGATGAGCGCGTCGCGGACGTCCTGCAGGGTGGGCTCATCGCTGCGGTCCAGATCGGGCACTATGAGGGTGACGCCGACCCGTCCATCTTCGGCCGGGCCGATGCCACCACCGCCACGCAAGCCGAATTCCGGCTTCTCCTCCATCTCGACCTCGGCAATAATCCAGCGCGTGGTTGGATCCCAGCCCGCGAACTCGATGCCGGCCGCCTTGCGCACAACGCTGCGGCCCCCGTCGCAACCAACCAGAAATTTCGCCCGCAGCGATGTGCCGTCGGACAACGCGACGTCGACGCCGCTGTCGTCCTGCGTGAAACCCATCACCTCGCGCTCGCGCAGGATGGGAACACCCAGCTCATCGATCCAGCCCGACATGATGCGCTCGAAGTGGCTCTGCAACAGCGCCAACCCATAGTTGTGGCGGGTGGGGAAATCGCTGATGTCCATCGGGACTCCACCGAATGCCTGCACCTGCCTCGTCTTTCCCTCGGCGAGAAAGCGATCAACGACGCCACGCTGATCGAGCACTTCGATGGTGCGGGAGTGCAGACCTCGCGAGCGCGGGCTTTCCAGCTTGAAGCTCGCGCGTCGCTCGACGATGACAACGTCGGTCCCCGCCAATGTCAGCTCTGCCGCCAGCATCATTCCCGTCGGACCGCCTCCGGCGATCACCACCGCATGCTCGCCCATACACCACTCCTCGTTTCCCAACGCCTGCCAGGAAACTCTGCACCATACCCCGGGCCTTGCGGCAAGTCCCGGGGGCGGCACTATATTGAGGTGGAGGAGTTGGGCCTAATTGGAGGCGGTCATCGTCCTCCCCGTGGCCATAGCTGCTGAGGATGCGCAGTTCCAGGCCAATCGCCAGCTCGTTCTCCACGGCGTCCTCTGGAGGGACGTTTCCCCAGTCGCCCGACTGGTGCCGCCGGAGCAGGATGTCGGCGGTCACTCCCGTGCGGTGCATAAGCGATTCAGGGCCTTGGCAATCTCAATGCTTGGGCCGCATCCAAGCTGGTCAGGGATGAGCGTTTGCGCACCCGTTCTTACCCAGGAGCCGTTGGCGCAGGGCGCTACTCCGCCGAAAGGCCATAGAATCGCGTTGTAGTTGCGCGATGCGCAACATGGGGTGACTTGGTTGCGCATCTCGCGGTCAACTCCGCCATTCGGGAATCGGATAGTTAGCCCGTCTGGCGCCTCAGATGTCTCGTGCTCGAAGGGGACTCCGCGAAATCCCCTGGAATGACGACCCGCGGTTATGGCTACTCAGAAAGCGCAAAGCTCGACCGAGCAAGGGATCCGGAACGATCTCACCGGGCTTGCCGAGCGGATCTCAGATTCGATTGAGACGGGCGCCTTGGACAATGAGTGCCTTCAGGGCGGACGCGTTG
>DATHDR010000287.1:0-12467 GCA_035318965.1 Verrucomicrobiia bacterium
GAAATCTCGTCCGGGACTCCGGTCCCCACCGCAAAGAATGCAAGGTCGGCGTCCCGCTTCATGACTCGGTCCAGGTTCGGCACCGAGTAGCCCGACATGGTGTCGACAGTCGCTTCTGGAAAGCGGGTCCTGAATGTGAAAACAATGCTGGTCGGCAGCCCATCCCACAGGGACAGGTACGAGATACGAAGTCGCCCGGCCTTGACCGCGGCGTGGTGTTTCAACTCGGCGATGGCCTCATCCTCGATCTCGATGAGGCTGTTGGCATACGGAAGCAGCACCTGTCCCGCAGCTGTCAGGTTCAGGTCTCTAGAGCTGCGATCGACAAGCTGGACGCCCAGCTCTTTCTCGAGCACCTGAATTCGCAGGGTGAGGGCGGGCTGCGTCAAATTGAGGCTTGTTGCCGCATGGCCAAAATGCCGCTGGCTTGCGAGTGCCGCGAACGCTCTCAGATGACGTAGTTCCAATCAGGTTCCTTCCCGGGGCTGCAAAATTCTTGCCAAGGTTAGCTGAAGCTTCAAGTGATGCAGGCGTGATTGAAGTCACGCGCGCATATTGCGCACTTTGTTACGTCCGGCATCGGACGATGAGTTCAGCGCATGACTACCGCCCTACTGGAGGCCCCGATCCGCCGTCCGCTCCTCCAAGGCGTTGGCGGGGAAAAGGTGGTCGAAACGCGCGGGCTGACGAAGCGTTACGGCACCGGCATCGTCGCAGTCGACTCCCTCGACCTGAGTGTGTATCGGGGCGAGGTCTACGGCTTCCTCGGGCCGAACGGTGCCGGCAAGACGACCACCCTTCGGATGCTCTTGGGGCTTATCCGGCCCTCGAACGGAAGCGCGAAGGTCGCCGGCGCGGCACCCGGATCGCCTGCGTCCCTGGCCAAGGTCGGTGCGATCGTCGAGACGCCGGCCTTCTATCCGTACATGACGGGCTACGACAACCTGCGCCTTCTGGCCATGTACTGCGGCGTCAAGCCATCGCGTGTGGACGCCACCCTCGCCGAGGTGGAGCTCACGCCTCGCGCGCACCACAAGTTCTCCACCTACTCGCTCGGGATGAAGCAGCGGCTCGGAATCGCCGGAGCCTTGCTCAAGGAGCCCGAGCTCTTGATTCTCGACGAACCGACCAACGGCCTTGATCCGCAAGGCATGGCCGATGTGCGAAATCTCATCATCGAGCTCGGAAAAGGCGACCGCACCGTTTTGATCTCCAGCCACCTCCTGGGCGAGGTCGAGCTGATGTGCACCCGAGTCGGGGTGATCCGCAAGGGAAAGATCGTCGCCGAAGGCACTGTCGACCAGCTGCGCGGCGCCGCCACCCTCGCCGTCAGAGGAACACCAGAAGAAACAGCTAAAGCCATTCTCATCGCCGAGGCGGGCGCCGAAAACGTGACCGCGATGGGCGATGCCACGTTCAGCGTGAAGATGGACCTGCTGCGCACCGCGGAGATCAACAAGCACCTCGTGCAGGGGGGCGTGTCTGTGACGGAGCTGCGCGCCGACGAGCGCTCGCTCGAAGACATCTTCATGGAGCTCACAGGCACGGAGGGTGGGCTCTGATGTACTCCGTGTTTCGGGGAGAGCTGTTCAAGGTCGTGCGGCGGCCAGGGATCTGGGTCTTGATCAGCGCGCTGCTCGCGCTGGCGATCCTGATCGGCTACGCGATCACGTGGCTCATCTATACGTTTCCACCGCCCGGCAGCAACCAGGGCCTCCCAGGGACGAGCCTGGCCGACTTCAAAGTGGCGCTGTACCCGCAGAACTTTGTCAGGCAGACGCTGACCCAGTGGGGAGTCCTCGGCGGAGTGTTCGCCCTGATCGTCGGGGTGCTCATGCAGGGCAGCGAATACGGTTGGGGCACCATCAAGACGCTGTACACCCAGCGCTCGGGGCGGTTGACGATGCTGTTCGGAAAGATTGCCGCACTGGCGGTGGTCGTGGCGGTGATGGTCGTCGCGCTGTTCGCAGTGGATGCCGGCGCCAGCTCCGTCGTCGCTCTTGTTGATGGCAAGACGATCGGCTTTCCCAGCGCCGACGTGATCGTGAAAGCGATCGTCGCGGCCTTTTTGATCTTTGGGTTCTGGGCGATTTTCGGACTCGCCCTTTCCACCCTTTTCCGCCAGTCCGCGATGGCGATCGGCCTCGGGCTCGCTTACGCGCTGGTGGTCGAGGTGCTGATCTTCGGGCTCCTCGGCGGGCTGGGGGGCGACATCGTCAAACAGATCCAGCAGTGGTTCCCGATCGCCAACACCAACTACCTCGCACAGTCGTTTGGACAGATCAGGGTCCGGGGCCAGTTCCAATCAACCCCGTACGCCGACGCATCGCACGCCGTGGTGATGCTCTTGGTCTACGTCCTTGCGTTCACGGCAATCACGGCGTACCTGACGCGGACGAGGGACATCACAGCCTGACCGCTAGGCGTTTCGGTTGACGGCGGAGCGCGCGAGGCTGATCAGGACCGGCCGCAGGCCGTCCAGCTCGATCGTCTCGAGCTCCTGGACCGCGGCATCGACCAGCGCTTGCGCCTCGCCCTTCACGCGCTCGAGCGCGCCGCTGCTCGCCACCAGCTCCGCCACGCGGCCCACCTCCGCGTCTCCCAGCGCGCCTGCCAGCAATCTCCTGACCTCCGGCCCGACCTCGCGGTCTTCGGCCGCATAGATAAGAGGTAGAGAGAGCACGCGCTGGCGGATGTCCAGGCCGACGGGCTTGCCCGAGCTTGGGCTGAAGTCCACCATGTCGTCCGCCATCTGGAACGCGACGCCGACAAGGTCGCCGTACCTGCGCAGCGCGTCGATGATCTCAGGGCTTGCCTCGGAGAGCTGCGCGCCGGACGCGCAGGCTGCCGCAAACAGCGCGGCGGTCTTTCCACGCACGACACGCAGGTACGAATCGTGGTCGCCAGGAAATGCACCGCGCAGCGCGACGTCGTCGATCTGCGAAGCGCAGATCGCCTCCAGCGCTTCGGCGATGGTCGAGGTCACGCTCCGATTGCCGATCTCCGCGATGAGCCTTGTCGCTTTGGCGAAGTAGTAGTCGCCGACGGCGACCGCCCGCTCAGGCCCTTCGGCGGCGGCCACTGTGGGTCGCCCGCGCCGGTGGGTGCTCTCGTCTACATAGTCATCGTGGATCAAAGTCGCGTTGTGGAGCAGCTCGACCGCGGCGGCCAGCGCTGCCGCGCGAAGCGGCTCGGTGCGGGGTCCGATGCCGGCGGTGAGCTGAACGAGCCTGGGCCGCAGGCGCTTGCCGCCGGCTTCAACCAGCCGCCGCATCGGCGCCGAGACCGGCTCAGGATCGACCAGCAGCTGGCGGGAGAGCTCGAGCTCAACCAGGTTTTCGGAGCTGTTCCATCGGGGCCGAGCGGTGGCTTCCGCAAACTCTCCGTCGAGCTGGATGGCCAGCTGGCGCTGGCGCGGACCGTCAAGCTCGACCGCGAACACCGACTGCCACCGGCCAAGGACCAGCTCGCCGTCTTCGACGAGCAGCGTGGCAAAGCCGGTCAGCAGGAGCTGGCGGCAGTGGGCGTGGCCGTTTTCCGGCTCGTCGGCAGCGATGTCGAACCTGTGTGCGAAGTCGTCGTGCTGGTAGCCCGCACCGACGGGGGCGAGGCGCTCGAGCAGTGCCTCGAAATCTCGAAGGAGCAGCGGCTCGTTTTCATTGATGGCGATCCCGAGCGTGGTGTGCAGCGACTGGAGGTGCACGCGACCGATCCACAGGCCGGCCCGCTGCACCTCGTCGCGCAGCCGGTCGGTGATGTCGACGAACTCGGTCGGGTGCTCGGTCTCGAAGCGTAGGCGCTTGCCGACCATCACCTGGCCTCGAACGCACGCACGAGCAGGTTGCGGATCTGCGGGGCGGGCCGCTCGGACGCGGCCGCGGCTGACATCTCCTCGATCGCCCGCGCGAAAGCGACCTGGACGTTGTGTGGCGCGGCGTCGGCGAGCAGCCGCGACGAGCGGGCCAGGCAGAGGTCTCCCATCAGCAGGGTGGGAGCGGCGGCCGCCCGGCCGCCAAGGCCCTGGAGCCGGATTCCCACCTCGATGAGCGCCGCCGCAAGCGCCAGCCTCGGCTGGTCTGCACTCTCGAACTCGCCCACCGCCTCCAGGTAGGAGCGATACGCGTCCGAGAGGCCGTCTTCCCAAAGGCCTTCCAGGCGCTCGAGCTCGCGTGTCACCACGTTCACCGCCGACATCAGACGGGCTCCACCAGGGTGGCTGCCAGCTGCCGGAAGGCCGACAGCGCCTTGAGGCAGGACTCGTCGTCCCGCGTCACCACGTAGTAGAGGCCGAAGCCCAGAACAGTATTGAGGACGAGCGGCACGAGGACGTCGCGAGGGACCGTGAGCCGGATCCTGCCGTCTTCTTCGAGGCGGTCGAGCTGCTCCTGGATCACCTCGCGGTACCGAGTGAACAGCTCAGGCAGGTAAGCCCGCAACCGCTCGGTACGGGGCGCCTGGACCAGGAGGTCGAAGGCGGCGAGCTGGATGTCGCCAAGCCGCCGCAGGGAGTCCCAGAGCGACTCGACGCCGATCTCCAGCACTTCGAGTGGGTCCGTCAGCTGATTCAGGGTTCGGCGCAGCTCCTGGACCGAGCGGGCGGTCAGGTACCTCCAGGCTTCGACAAGGAGCTCTGACTTGGTCGGAAACCAGTACTGGAGGTTGCCGATCGCCACGCCCGCCTTCGTCGCGATCGCCCGGACGCTGGTGCCCGAATACCCGTTTTCGAGCAGCGAGTCGGCAGCGGCGTGGATGATCTGGTCCCGCGTGCTCTCGGTCGCTGTGGCGCCGGTCATACGTATGTACCAGTGTAGGGAGTGCTGGACGTCGGGTGGGGTCGCGCCCCCGGTTCGGGGGATAATTCAGTCGGCTGTGCGGAGCATCGAACAGGTCTTCCCGAATCGTCTCTGCGGGGTCCTGCGCACGGAGAACTCAGAAGCGGGCTTCCAGGCCTGCCTGGCCGCTGTGGAGGGCGGCGTCCACACGATCGAGATCACCAAGACGGTGCCTTCATGCTTCGAGCTGATCCGCGGCCTGATCGCGACCACCGGTGGACGCTTTCCCGTCGGGGTGGGCACGGTTTGGGACCCCGGGGCGGTGCGCGAGGCGAAGGACGCCGGCGCTTCGTTCGTGGTGACGCCGGTCGTCCTGCCCGAGGTGGCCGACGCGTGCCGCCAGGAGGACATCCTGTGCGTGCTCGGCGCGCTGACCCCGACCGAGATCTACCAGGCCCGCCTCGCGGGCGCGGCGCTCGTCAAGGTGTTTCCGATCGGCCCGGTGGGCGGCCCCGAGTACGTTCGGGCCCTGAACGGCCCCATGGGCGGCGTTCCGTTCTGGGTTTCGGGTGGCGTGCCGATCGACGATATAGGGGAGTACCTGCGGCTGGGGGTCAGGGCTGTGGGTCTGACAACTTCGCTGTTTCCGCCGGAAGCCCTGGCGCATCGAGACTTCGAGTTCATCCGGAACAACGCTCACCGGGCGGCGGAGGCGGCAGCGGCCGCGATCGGAGACTAGCCCGTCAGCACCCGGCGTGGTAGTTGCACATCGTCGCGATGATGTCGGAGTACAGGTTGATCACCTGACCGCCGGTGGCGATCAAGGCGACAATGACGATCAGGGCGACCAGGGCAAGGATGAGCGCGAACTCAACCATTCCCTGTCCCGCCTGGCGTGCCTGGAAGTGCATCAATCTGGGTGTTGACCTAGAAGCTTAACCGTCGAGCCCCCCGTTCTGATCGCTGCCTGGTTCAAGGCCTGCTCCACGACGACCCGCACCATGCGCTTTCGCCAGAAGTGGCTGAGATCGGCGTTGTCCAATGGTTTGGCCGGCTTGGCTGCGATGTCAGCAGTCTCCCGGATCGCCTCCGCGGAGACGCGCTTCCCCTTCAGGAACTCTTCAGCGGCGGTGGCCTCGAGCGGGTAAGACGCCACCGCTGAGAGCACGATGCGACAGCGCGCGACCGTATCCCCATCGAGCTCAATTGCAACCGCGGCGCCGGCGATCGGAAAGTCGATCGACCCGCGTCGCCGCAGTTTTACGTAAGCGCTCTTTGTCTCGCGACTCGCTGAAAGTCGCACTGACGTGACGACTTCGCTCGGAGATTTCGCCATGTAATCCATGCCGTCGTCGCGATACAGAGCCGAGACCGGCAGCTCGCGCTCGCCATCAGGTCCGGTCAGGCTGACCACTCCATCGAACGCAATCGCCATCGGCGCGGTATCGGATGACGTGACCGCCCAGCATCGCGGGCTGCTCGGTGCGACCAGGCAGATGTCGCCGTCTTTTTTCATGCAGAACCCGGCGGCCTTTCTCCACTCATAGGTCATGTCGTAGTAATTGCATCGCGTGTCGACGCAGAGATTGCCGGCGACGGTGCCTGCGTTGCGCAGTGGTGGCGAGGACACCAATCCAGCAGCCTCGGCGTACCCCGTGAAGTTTTGAGTCAGATGTTCATCACGCGATGCCGCCGCGAGCGTGAGTCCCCCGTCGACGACGCATTGAGTTGAGCCGTTGTGGACCTCGCGAGGCAGGAAGTCGAGCGCGATCAACGTGTCGATCTCGAACTGCCGGCGCTTGAGCTTGGGAAACAGGTCGGTCCCGCCGGCCACGAACATTGCTGTTGGTCCAAGGTCAGCCGACATGTGAGCGGCCTCAGTCGCGGTCTTCGGCCGCAGGTACTTAAATCGCGGCAGGCGCAGCACGGTCCAGTTCCTTGCTCGGTGGTTCGACCTTGATGGTCGGCGGGTAGGGGATGGCGGGAAATCGCGGCGGACCAAAACGCGCCGGTTCGCCTTTTGCCTTTCGGCGCAAGGCCTCGACGATCTTCTCCGGGGTGACGGGCACCTCGTCGATCCACACGCCCAGCGCGTCGTAGACCGCGGAAGAAACCGCGGGCGGAACTGGGAGCAGCGGACCCTGCCCAGCCTCCTTCGCGCCGTACGGCCCCTCCGGGTCGACCGTTTCGACGATGAACGTCTCCACGTCGGGCATGTCGAGAAACGTGGGTGACTTGTACTCCAACATCGACGGCCACTTGTGAAGGCCTTTGCGGAAGGCCTGCTCTTCCATCAATGCCTCGCCGAGCCCCATGTAGACGCTGCCTTCGACCTGTCCTGCGACCAAAAGAGGGTTGATCGCGCGACCCACATCGTGCGCGATCCATATCTTGTTGACCTGCACCAGGCCGGTGCGGGCGTCCGCGTCGAGGTCAACCACACACGCCGAGTAGCTGTAAGCAGGGCTCGGTCCGACGCCCGCCCCTTTGTAAGGTCCGGCGATCTTCGGCGGCGTGTAGCTGCCGGCGCTGGTCAATGTTCCGAAGCGCGCCTCGGCGAGGATGCTGGCTTCCTCGAAGCTGAAATCGCCGATCCGCCCGCCCCCCACGGCAATCGCTTCCGGCTCGCATTGCATCTTGGCCGCCGCCGCCTCGACGAGCATCACCCGCATCTTTTGTGCGGCCTCGATCGCCGCGTTGCCCGCCATGAATGTCACGCGGGACGAGTAGGAGCCGAGGTCGATTGGCGTCGTGTCGGTGTCGGCCGTGACGAGGCGCACGTCGGCGGGCTGCAGGCCCAGCTCTTCGGCGACGATCGCAGCGAGGACCGAGTCCGATCCCTGCCCAATCTCCATCGCGCCGCAGTAGGCGGTCACGCCACCGCGGTCTACCTTGATCTGCACCTCGGAGTGCGGCATGTCGTTCCAGTAGATGGCGGTGCCGGCGCCGGAGAGGTAGCTCGAGATCGCAAATCCCATGCCGTGGCCGGGTCGCTTCTCGCGCTGCTTGTACCCGGATGCGGTCATCACGCGCTCGGTGCACTCGTCCAGACCGCACGAGGTGACACGCAGCCAGTTCACCGTCCGAGTCATGGGCTTGACGAAGTTGCGCTGCTTCAGGTCCACGGGGTCGATGCCGAGCTCATGCGCGATCTTCTCGAGGTGAAGCTCCAGTGCAAAGCGAGGCTGGGGCGTGCCGTGACCGCGCTTGGGGCCGCAAGGTGGTTTGTTGGTGAAAACCCGGCATCCTTCGAAGCGGTACGCGGGGATGTCGTATGTGACCGTCTGCAGCGCCCCCGTATAGAAGGTCGAGGCGACGCCATAGGACCCGTACGCGCCACCATCGAGCGCGCTTCGGAAATGCATGGCGGTGATGCGACCGTCTCGCGTCACCCCGGTCCGCACCCACATCAACACTGGGTGGCGCCCTCGGTGGGCGTAGAAAACCTCTTCGCGCGTTAGCGTGCACTTGACCGGGCGCCCGGTCATCATCGCCAGCTTGCTCACGATGATCTCGTGCGCGAACGGATCGGTCTTGCCGCCGAAACCGCCCCCATGCGCCGCACCGATGACGCGGATGCGATTCATGGGCATCTCGAGCACCTTGGCCAGGGCGCGGTGCACGTAATGCACAACCTGTGTCGACGACCACAGCGTCACCCTCCCGTCGACATACGTGGCGATGGCGCTGTGCTGCTCCATCGGAAGGTGAGTGTTGCCCTGGAAAAAGAAGACGTCCTCGCGGAGGTGATCGGCGCGCGCGAACCCACCCTCGACGTCGCCGAACTCGAGGGCGACCAGCTTGTGGATGTTGTTGGGCCCGCCGTAGTCCTGTATCCGCTCGTCCTTGGGCACGGCCAGCCCTTCTTCGATCGACATCACCGGCTCGAGGACCTCGTACTCGACGGAGATCGCATCGCATGCCGCCGCGGCAATCTCCTCGTCGGTGGCCGCCACGGCCGCAATCGGGTCGCCCACGTAACGCACCTTTTCGTGCTCGAGCGCCCGCTCGTCCTGAGTCACCGGCAGGATGCCGAACTTGATCGGGAGATCGACGCCGGTGATCACTGCCTGGACACCTGCCATTCGGCGCGCGGCGGACGTGTCGATCGAAACGATGCGTGCGTGGGGGTGAGGGCTGCGCAGGATGCGACAGTGCAAAGTACGTGGCAGCAGCATGTCGTCGGCGTATACGGCGCGGCCGGTCACCTTCGCCACCGCATCCACCCGGGGAAGCGGCTTCCCGATGACGTCGAACTTGCCGTTCGTGCTCACGTCATTCGACCAGCAGCCAGCTCGACCGCCTCGAGGATCTTCATGTAGCCGGTGCAGCGGCACAGGTTGCCGGCGAGCGCCTCGCGGATCTCGTCGCGCGATGGCGTCGCGTTTGTCTCCAGAAGAGATTTGGCGGACAGGAGGATGCCCGGCGTGCAGTAGCCGCACTGGGCCGCCCCGAGCTCGGCGAAAGCCTGCTGGAGTGGATGAAGCGTCGCGCCGGCCGCCAGCCCTTCGATGGTTGTGATCGCCTTCCCCTCAACTTGAACCGGGAGGACCAAACAGCTCAACTCCGGCCTGCCGTCCACCAGCACCGTGCACGTTCCGCATTCACCAAGCTCGCAGCCGTGCTTGGTGCCGGTGAGCTGCATATCCTCACGCAGCACCTCGAGCAGGGTCTTGTGCACGGGCAGAAGCAGCTCCCTGCGCTCGCCGTTGACCATGAGCGCGACGACCTCGCGCTGCACGTCGCGGGTCATCTCGTGCTTCATGCGCGGAGCATAGCTTTCAAGGCGGTGGCGCACTCCCACAGGTCGGAAGCAACCGCATGCGCGCGGCTGGAGTCGGGCTTGGGGTCGTCTGGGTGAACCAGGATGGTTTTCATCCCGAGCGCCAGCGCGGGCTCGATGTCGTTCTCCTCGCGGTTGCCGATCACAACGCAGCGATCGGCCGGCGCGTCGGCGACCCGCATCGCCATCTCAAAGACCGCGGGGTGAGGCTTGAGGTGGCCCGCATCGACCGACGTCACGATGGCGTCGATGTGGTCGGCCATCCCAAGCAGGCGGAAATCCTCCCAGTAGCTTTCTGCGTCGCGCCAGTACGTGTTGCTGGCGATCACCGTACGCAGGCCCAGCGCATGGATCTCCTCAAGCAGCTCGGGCGCGCCAGGCAGCGGTTTCATCCGATCGGCCACCGGCAGCGCCATGGCGCGCCTGATGCGGGCCACCGTCGGAATGTCGGCTGGCAGGCCCTGCCGCTCGAGCGACGCCGCAATCAGCACTTCCGCTGCGGCGATGGTCGCAGGGGTCTCGGTCGAGATGGCGCGGGCCTCATCGCCGATCCGGCTGCTCGCGATCAGATCGGCCACCAGCGCATCGACCGCGAGCGCCTCCAACGCCGGCATCGCTGCGGCGACCCTCTGGTGCCTGCCGAGCCAGTCAGTCTCGCGAAATGGCCACGAATTTGGCCAGAGTGTGCCGCCGACATCGATCAGGGCCACGTCCAGCGCTTTTGGCACTCCCCCTATCATCGCCTCAATGCTGAGATGGCTGACTGCGGGGGAATCGCACGGTCCGCAGCTCACGGTTGTGATCGAAGGCTTGCCTGCGGGGCTCGAAATCTCGGAGGAAGACATGCGCCGTGACCTGGCGCGCCGTCAGGGCGGCCACGGACGTGGCGGCCGGCAGAAGATCGAAACGGACGTTGCAAAGATCGTCAGCGGGGTGCGGGGGGGAGTGACCATCGGCAGCCCGATCACTCTGGTCCTCGAGAACAAGGACCACGTGAACTGGACCTCCCAGATGACCGCCGCCAAAGAAGGGTATGAGCCGAAGCCGGTGACGCGGCTGCGTCCAGGCCACGCGGACCTGGCCGGCGCATTGAAGTACGGCCATACCGACATAAGGAACGTGCTGGAGCGGTCATCCGCGCGTGAGACCGCGACCCGCGTCGCGGCCGGCGGAATCGCGCGCAAGCTGCTGGCGCACTTCGGCATCGAGATCCTGAGCTTCACCCAGTCGATCGGGACCGTCGATATCGGGTACGACGGTTGCAACCCGGAGACGGTGACGACCGAACAGATCGAGGCGTCGACGGTGCGCTGTCCAGACCCCGACGCGTCGGCGCAGATGGTCGCCGAGATCGACAATGTGGCTGAGCTGGGAGACACGGTCGGCGGCACGTTTCGGGTCGTGGCGCGCGGCGTTCCTCCGGGATTGGGAAGCTACGTCTCGTGGGATCGCAAGCTCGACGGCCGCATCGCGCAGGCGATCCTTTCGATCAACGCCATCAAGGGAGTCGAGTTCGGCGCTGGGTTCCAGGGCGCGGCGCGGCATGGCTCTGACTTCCACGACCAGATCGAGTACGAAGGCGGACGGTTCCGCCACCTCACCAACCGTGCCGGCGGGCTGACGGGCGGCATGACCAACGGAGAACCCATCGATCTGCGCGTGGCCATCAAGCCCATCTCGACGATGAAGAAGCCGATGTGGTCGGTTGACCTGATCACCAAAGAACCTGTCGAGGCGCATTACGAACGCAGCGACGTGTGCGTGGTCCCGGCGGCCGGAGTCATCGGAGAAGCGGTGGTCGCCCTCGCGCTGGCGGAGGCGTTTCTCGAGAAGTTCGGCGGCGACTCGATGCCGGAGCTCGAGCGCAACCACCGCTCGTTCCTCGAGTCGATCGGCCAGTAAAGGGCCCGTGGCCGGAAAGATGATGGCGATGGCGGAAGCCATCCGCCGTTACGTCCCCGACGGCTCGACGGTCGCCATGGGCCTCTCGCTCGAGCCCTTGATCCCTTTTGCCGCAGGGCACGAGCTGATCCGGCAGGAGCGACGCGAGCTCGAGCTCGTCGGACCGATCTCTGACGCGCTGTTCGACCAGCTGATCGGCGCGGGCTGCATCCGGCAAGTCACGGCCGCGTGGATCGGCAATGTCTCAGAGGGACTTGGGCACTGCTACCGCCGAGCCTGTGAGCAGCAGGTGCCTCGCGCGCTGGAGGTCCGCGACCATTCGAATTTCTCGATCTCGCTCGCGCTGTGGGCGGCGGCGTGGAACGTGCCGAGCCTCCCGACGCGCACGCTGCTGGGCAGCGACATCCTTCGCACCAACCCCGGCCTGGTCGCCGGCGATGGGCTGGTGCAAGTCCAGGCGGTCCACCCGGACGTCGCGATCGTCCACGTGCAGCGGGCCGACGAGATGGGCAGGGCGCATGCGTGGGGTCCGCTGGGCGTGACGGAGGAAGCTGGGCTGGCGGCTGATCGGGTGATCGTCACGTGCGAAGAGCTCGTCGACGCGAGCGTGACGCTCGGCGACCCGAACCGAATCCTGTTTCCCGAGACAAAAGTGGTCGCCGTCGTGCACGAGCCTGGCGGGGCCCATCCATCGCCTGTGCAAGGCTTCTTCAAGCGCGACCACGTGTTCTATCGCGAGTACGCCGAGCAATCGCGGTCGGTCGATGGGTATCAGGCGTGGCTCAAGCGATGGGTGCTCGAGGTCCCGAACCGTGCCACGTACCTGAAGCTCATCGACGTCGATTCGCTTCGCGTCACAAAGCACCGGCTATCAGAGCCGGCGGACTATGGCCACGAATAGCTACACACCCCAGGAGCTCATGGTCGCCGTGGCGTCGCGTGAGATTCACGACGGCGACCTGGTGTTCGTCGGTATGCGGCTGCCGGTCCTCGCCTACGCTGTCGCGCGC
>DATHDR010000288.1:0-5026 GCA_035318965.1 Verrucomicrobiia bacterium
ACTCGTTGGGGGCGCAGCGCTTCCACGAACTCAGGGTCGTGGCTGACGATGACCATCGTCCCCGGCCACGCCGCCAGCGCGCGTGCGACGCCCGTCCGAGACGGAGGATCCAGGTTGTTGGTCGGCTCGTCGAGCAGGAGCAGGTTGTGGCGCCCTGCCACCAACTGAGCCAGCGCCAGCTTCGTTTTCTCGCCACCCGATAGCGTCGCCGCGTCCTGCCGAGCGATGTCCCCAGTGAGGCTGAACGAGCCCAGCAGGGCGCGCAGCACACGTTCGTCGGCATCTGATTGCTCCCGCATGTGCGCCAACACCGGCACGCCCGCGCGGATTCCCTCGTGCTCCTGCGCGTAGTAGCCCAGCGAGACTCCATGCCCGAGCCGGAAGCTGCCCGCGTTCGGCTCGGTCTGACCCGCGAGGATGCGCAGCAGGCTCGTCTTGCCGGCGCCGTTGAGGCCCATGATGAGCATTCGCTGCCCGCGCTCGACCTCGAACGTCACGTCGCGAAACACGAGCGGGCCGCCGTAACCCTTGCTCAAGCCGGTCGCCGTGAGAACGACGCGCCCACTGTGCGGGGGTTCGGGAAAGGTGACCTTCACCTTGCGCTCGCGTTTTGGCGCGGAAACCTGTTCCGCCTTCATCCGGTCGACGCGCTTGAAGATTGATTTCGCGGTTCGAGCCCGCTTCTCGGTCTGGCGCCGCATCACCTCGGCGAGCACGCTCAACCGCTTGATCTCAGATTCCTGCCTCTGCGCCAGAGAGGTCAGTCTCTTCTCCTCGAGCACCCTCGCCTTCTGGTACTGCGAATATGTGCCTCGGTACTCGCGCATACGCCCGGCGTCAAGATGAAGCACGCGCGTGATCGATGCGTCCAGCAAGACCAAGTCGTGGCTGACCACGATCACCGCGCCGCGGTAGTCGCGCAGGAAATCCATCAGCCAGGTCTTCGCGTCGCTGTCGAGGTGGTTGGTCGGCTCGTCGAGAAGCAGCAGGTCGGCCTCTGCGAACAGGACGCGGGCCAGCTCGACGCGACGCCCTTCACCTCCTGACAGGACGCTCACGGGGAGGTCGACCCGGTCGGGCCGCAGCCCCAGGCCGGTGACGATCCGCCGAGCGTCCGACTCGGACGAATATCCGCCGTCCATCCGGTAGCGCTCCTCCGCTTCGGAGAATCGCTCGACGCTGGCCGTCGAGTGGTCGTCCTCGAGCCGAGCGTGCAGATCCGCAAGGCGTCTCGCAGCGCGATCGAGTCCCCGGCCCGACAGGATGTGCGAGAGCGCCGTCTGAGCCGCTTCGGCTCGCGGCCGAGGGTTCTGCGGCACGTACCCCAGCGTGCCTCGCTTCAAGACGATGCCGGCCGCCGCGTCGTCCTCGCCCGCCAGCACCTTGAGCAGGCTCGTCTTGCCGGCGCCGTTGCGGCCGACCAGTCCGACCTTGTCGCCGGCGGCCACGGTGAAGCTCGCGTCGGAGAGCACCCGGCGCGCGGCGACGTCGATGGCGAGATTCCGGACCTGCAGCACGCTGGCAGATGTTACCCGCCGCCGGATCCAGCGTTTGGTCAGGCAGCCCGGATCAACACATAGGAGGCCGTCGAATGAAGAAAGTCCTCGTCATCATCGCCATCCTCGTGGCGGCGGCCGCATGCGGCGGCGCCGGCAGCAGCGGAGGGGGCACCACCGGTTCGCAGGCGTACGCCCCGCTCCAGGCGAATGGAGCAACCGGCGGCCCGACCAAGGCCAACCCACAACCTGGTACCACGGACACCGCCAACCCTCCGGTCAACAGCGCGGTCCCGGCGATCCAGGGTCCCCAGGTCATCCGCCAGGCCCAGCTGACCATCAACGTCGGGTCCGGCACGTTCGACGCCAAGCTGGCAGCGGTCCGCACCCTGGTTCAGGCTCAGCAGGGGTTCATCTCTGGCACCGATGCGCAGGCGAGCCCCGCGAATCCCAACGAGCAGATCCGCAGCGGGGTGATCAGCTTCATGGTTCCCGCTGCCAAGTTCGACGACACGATCGACCAGCTGAGCAGGCTCGGGAAGGTCCAGAACGAGCACATCAGCGGCAACGACGTGAGCGCGCAGTACGTCGACCTCCAGGCCCGCCTGGGCAATATGGAGGCTCAGCGCAACGCGATGCTGGCCCTGCTTGGAAGGGCGCAGACGGTCTCCGACATCATCGCGGTCCAGAACCAGCTCGGCCAGATCACGCAGCAGATCGAGCAGCTGAAGGGTCAGATCGCGTACATCGAGCACAACACGACGTACAGCACCGTCTCCGTGAACATCCTGGAGGCGGGTGCACCCGCCCAGACCACGTCGGTGGACAGCTGGGGCTTCGCGTCTGCACTGGCGAACGCAGCCCACAACTTCGTGACGACGATCAACTACATCATCACCGGGCTCGGCGCGATCGGACCGATCGTGATCTTGCTCGGTCTCGGTTACCTGCTGTGGCGGCGCCGCGGCTCGCCGCTCCCCCGTCGGGCTTAGAAGACTTCGACAGGGTGGGCCGGGATTTCCGGCCCACCCGCGTATTCGGCTGAACAACCGGTCGCTCAAGTAACCTGCAGCGGTAATGCTCGAAAGCGGTGAGGAGGGACTTTGAGGCACCGGCAACTTCTGGTCGCTTTGGCGACCCTTGCCCTGTGCGCCGGGTGCGGCGGGTCGAGCACGAGCTCTTCGCCATCACCCTCACCAACTCCGTCCGCCTCCGCGGCCCCGTCCGCCTCTCCGAGCCAGGCGGCGCTCACCTTCAAGCTGAACGGCGTCAAGGCAAACGCGAGTGGGACGATCACCGTGACGGCGCCGCCGGGCCAGATGACCGTGCGGCTCAAAATCACCGGGCTCCAGGCCAACTCGTCGCACATCTCACACGTCCACATCGGCAGCTGCCAGCAGAACGGGAACATCGCGCTGGCCCTGAACCAGGTCATCGCCGACGCTCAGGGCGACGTGGACGTCAAGACGACAGTCAAGGCGACCTATCCTCCGGCGAACGGTACGTGGTACGTCGTGGTCCACGCAGGTCCCGACATGCAGGGTTCGAATGCTTCGTACCTGCTTTGCGGCAATCTTTTCGCTTAGGAGCATGAGCCTGGACCGCCCACCTGACCAGCAGGCGGTCGAATCTGAGGAGACGGAGAACGTGCTCCAGCTCCCGGCGACCACGCGCGCCGCCGACATCGCGCTCGACGAGCTCGAGCTCGTGTACGCGTTCATCTACGCGCGCGTGGGCAACCGCGCCGATGCCGAGGACCTCACGCAGCAGGTCGCGATGAAGGCGATCCCCAGGCTGCGAGAGGGTTCCCCTGCGAGCGCCATCCGCGGGTACCTCTTCGCCACCGCCCGCTCGGTGCTCGGCGGCTTCTGGAGCACACGCCTCGGGCTCTCCGAAGCGGAGCTGCACGAGGACCTCGCGATGGCCATGCCGCACGCGCCTCCGTCGGAAGCGCGGGCGGACGCCGTGCAGGCGATCCTTGCCCAGCTGTCGGACAACTACAGGCGCGTCCTCGAGCTGCGTTTCCTGCACGGGTACTCACTCAAGGAAGTGGCAGCGGATATGAATTCGACAGTCGGGGCCGTCAAGGTCATGCAGCTGCGCGCCCTCCGAGCCGCGGCCAAGGTCCAGGTGGAGCTGTGAGCAAGCCCGAGAACCGCGTCGACAAGATCGTTTCCGACCTCTTGAAAGGCCGCCGCCTCAAGCTGCGCGGCGGAGACGCCGAGGAGAAGGCGGCAATCACAGCCGCCGCGCGTCTCGCTGCCGCTCGACAGGGCGGACCCCAGCGCATGAACCCGGCTTTCCGCAAGCGGCTTGAGCAAGCTCTCGAATCGGCGCCGAAGGAGCCGTGGATGACGCGCCGGGCGGCGCTCGTCGCCGGTTTCGGCCTGGCGGCGGGGGCGGTGGCGGGAGGTCTGCTGGGCAGAGCCACCGAGCCGGCCCACACCGCGCCGGTCCAGGGGGGAGACCCGATCAACCCGAAGCAAGGCCAGTGGGTCGACGTCGCCGCCCTGTCGGACCTGGTCGAGGGGCAGGGCAAGCGTGTCACCGCCGGCGGCGTGGGTGCATACGTGTTCCGAAGCGGCGAGACGGTCACGGCGGTGACCTCCATCTGCTCACACTTGCCGTGCGAGCTGCTCTGGAACCAGGCCGATGGCGCGCTCGACTGCACGTGCCATCCGGCGTCGTTCAACGCCGATGGTACGTCGACCAACCAAACGTACCCGCTTCCAAGCCTGAACAAGGTCTATGCAAGAGTCACTGCTGCCGGCCGGGTCGAGGTGCTGGGGACGGCCTGACATGAAGGTCAGTAGCCACAGGTCCAGGCAGCTCGCCCTCGATCGGTGCCTGCAGCTGCTCGAAGAGGCGCAGGTGAGGGGACAGGCGCGCATCGACGGGCCGCTCGGAGTCAACCTGCGCCAATACCTCGAGCGGGCCGGCGTGATCGCCGACCACCGCCTTGAAGGACGGCGTGTCGATCGTGTCCTCGACGACATCTTTTCGCTACAGGCACAGCTGCTCGGCCAGTCGCCCGAGGACAGCCGCCAGCGAAACAACGTATGAGCGGGAACCCGGATGGTTCCCGCTCATCGCCCGGTCGCTTCGCGACGGGGCTGCTCACCTTCCGGTATGTCGATGGGACTTAATCAAGAGTCTGAAGTCCAACCACGCTGGGTGACTAAGGGGACAAAGTCGCGGCTGGATGAAACCCAGCGGCCAATGCCGCGCGGGAAACAACGTATGAGAGGGAACCCGGATGGTTCCCTCTCATCGCCCGGTCGCTTCGCGACGGGGCTGCTCGCCCTCCGGTATAGGGATGGGACTTGATCAAGCGTCTGAAGCTAGGCAACGTCAGCAGACAAAGAGACAAAGTCGCGACCGGGCCAAGCCCGGTCGCCCCAGCGACGCCAGAAGCTAAGTATCAGCGGGAACCCGGATGGTTCCCGCTCATCGCCCGGTCGCTTCGCGACGGGGCTGCTCACCTTCCGGTATATCGATGGGACTTAATCAAGAGTCTGAAGTCCAACCAC
>DATHDR010000289.1:0-3185 GCA_035318965.1 Verrucomicrobiia bacterium
GCGCAGCTGGCTGCCACGACTCGCGATAAGACGACCGTGACAACGCTGACGTATTCAGGCTGCTCATCCGGGACCGAGGTCACGGGTTACGCCGTCGAGGGAGGCGGGCACGCGTGGCCGGGCGGTCAATCAATCGGGAGCACCGAGGAGTTCGGCGTGACGAGCCAGCAATTTGACGCCAGCGAGCTGATCTGGTCGTTTCTCGACCGGCACAGGGGATAGATAAGTGGCGAGTTTTCAGGTCCTGTACTGGAAGCACATCCCATCGCAGGTGATGGCGTGGGAGGGCGAGGAGAAGGCCAAGCGCATGCTGCCCGACTACTTCCAGGCCGCGATCGACGCTTATGCAATGAAGGACGGGTCGACCGAGATGGATGCCTACCTCGAGGGCTGGCGCCGGGGACCTGTTGAAGAGCGCGCGGGCACACCCAATGAGGTGCTCAACGCCGTCGTCGAAGAGCTGACCGCGGCCAACCCGCGTGCCAGGCTCATGAATCCCGAGGCCTGAGCGAAAGGGCCAGCCCAGTCGCCTTCCGCGCCATCTGCCGGGCCGCCCCAACTCGCGGATCGCCGGCGGCATCGCCGAGGTTGACCGAGATCAGGGTGAGCCCCGATTCCGCGGCGGCGGCGGCGAGCGTCGCCGCGACGACGGCGTCGGCGCGCAGGTTGGGGTTGCCGTGACTCGCCAGCTGGACCGCGAGCTCTGCCACCTCGGCAGCGGCTTGGGTCATCCGCAGCGGGACGTCGACGGTGCGAGCGTGTGCGGTGTCCACGTCCTGCTGTGACCGCACCGCTTCGACGAATGCGATGTAGGCCTGCGCGTCCTCCTCGATGAGCTCGAAGCTCTCGACTCGCAGCGCATGCGCGCGCTCGAGCGCGGCCGCTGCTCCGTCCCATTGCTTGCCGGAGAGCCTTGCCGACTTCTCGAGCAGCGCCGCGGCCGCCGCGACCACCGCTCCGCACGCTGAGCCACTGGCCGGGGCCGGCTCCTTGGAGGCGATCTTTTCCAGCAGGTAGTTCAGTCGGGCGAGGTTTTGGTCTTCAGTCAGCGCCGATTTCCTGCCTGCGCTTCGTCATGAATTCCTTCAGCGCCTCGTCGACGCCGGGATCGATCCCCGGGTCCGGATACTCAGCCAGCACCTGCTTCCATTTTTCCGCCGCCACCACGTCCGCAGTACGCGCGCCGAAACGGTTCCAGCGGTCGAAGTTCTCCGTCGAAGAGATCCACGGACGGTAAAAGCCGGTGCGGTAGTTGCGGAGCGTGTGCTCCGCGCCGAGGAAGTGACCGCCCGGTCCGACCTCTCGCATCGCATCCATCGCCATGCCTTCCTCATCGACAGGTAGGCCTCGAGTGAGGATCCACTCGAACATCCGCAATGCCTCGACGTCGATGATGAATTTCTCGTAGGAGGCGAGCAACGCGCTCTCCAGCCAGCCCGCCGCGTGCAGCACAAAATTGACGCGGCCGAGGATCGTCGGCCACATGCACATCATCGACTCGTAGGCGGCCTGCGCGTCCGGGGCCTTGGACGAGGTGAGCGCCCCGCCGCCGCGGAACGGCAGGTTGTAATGCCGCGCCATCTGCGCGCTGGCGAGGATCCCCATCGCCGATTCGGGCGTGCCGAACGCCGGGCTGCCCGACTGCATGTCGGTGTTGGTGAGAAACGACCCGTACACGCTCGGCGTCCCCGGCCGGATGAGCTGCACGAGCGCGATGCCTGCCAACGCCTCGGCGGTTTGCTGGGCCACCGTTCCGGCAAGGCCCATGGGTGACATGGCTCCCGCCATCAGGAATGGCGTGACGATCACCGGCTGGCCCGCATCCGAGTACTCGAGCAGGGCGCCGAGCATGCGATCGTCGTAGCGCAGGGGGCTGTTGACGTTGATCAGGCTGATGATCGCGGGAGTCCTCTCGATCTTCTCCCGACCGCCGAACACGATCGAGGCCATCTCGATCGTATCCCGGGCGTTCTCGGACGAGATGACGCTGCCCATGAAAGGTTTGTCTGTCCAGCGCAGGTGGGAATACACCATGTCCAGGTGGCGCGTGCCGAGAGGAAGGTCCTCCGGCTCGACCGTGGTGCCCCCGGCGCAGTGGATCTGCTCGATGGCCTGGGCCATCTTGTCGAAGTTGTTGAAGTCCTCGATCGTCGCGCCGCGGCGCCCACGCTCCAGGTCGGTGATGAACGGGGGACCATAGACCGGGGCCGTCACCACGTTGTCGCCTCCGAGCACCACGGAACGCGCCGGGTTGCGCGCCTGGAGGTCGAAGGTGGCAGGCGTCTTGGCCACCTGCTCCAGGACGAAGGCCCGGTCGAACCGCACCCGGTTGTCCTCGACCTTCATGCCGGCCTTGCCAAAGATCTCCCGCGCCCGGTCGTGCAGGAAATCGACGCCGATCTCTTCGAGGATGGTCATCGCCTGCTCGTGGATCGCCTCCACCTCGTCCCCGCTGAGGAGGTCATACGGCTTGAGGCGGTTCTTCCACATTAGCCATCCAATCTTGCTACAGCCGCAGCCTGTGATAACGTAGTGCTTGCCCGTTGGGGTGCTTGGTCCCGCCTGGGGACCCCTTTTGAACTCACTTGATTCCCATTTCACGCTCAGCCCGCGTATCGACACTCAGGTCTTCCTGACGTGAGCACGCCCAACCCCGGGGACGTTCTGCCGCTCTGGAATCCTGACATTCCGGGCGAGGAGATCCAGGCCGGGCGCCTCGGCATCCGCGTCCGCCCGGGCACCCCGGCCGCCGCCAAGGTGCTTGCGCTGGAGGCCGCCGGCGGCGCCGAGCTGTTGCGCCAGGTGCTCGAGGACCAGCGGATCATCGACGGCACCTACACCATCGTCAAGCTCGAGAAGCCGCTCGAGTTCATCGGCCAGGTCAGCACGACGCTCCTCACCGGCAAGCTGGGCCGCACGCCCATGGGCCTGGCGCTCGAGATCACCGACTGGCAGGACCTGGACGGCGAGTACGAGATGGAGAAGAACCGCCTGCGGCTCCGCTACCAGGAGCTGCACGTGGTCAAGGAGTGGGACGGCGACCTCGAGGGGTTCACCGCCATCCAGCTTCGCGAGCAGGCGAAGACGCTGCCGATCCTCGACTCGACGATGCGCTTCATCGAGCACCTGCGGGACTACCGAGAAAAGCTCGCAGAGGCGGCCGTCCGCCGCTACGAGGCGACCGA